>JAESSU010000511.1 GCA_016763955.1 Phycisphaeraceae bacterium
ACAGATCGCACGAGTAAATAGATGCAGCGGGAAGTTCCATGGGGTGATGGCCGCGACAACGCCATAGGGTTCATAGGTCTGAAAATCAAAATGTCATGGCCTTTGATGGGGATCACTTCGCCCTTGATTTCACGAGCAATGTTGGCAAAGTACTCCAAGGCACGCATGGAATAGGGAATATCAATAGCCGTTGTTTCACTAATGGGTTTGCCTGAATCCTGACATTCTAGCTGGGCAAATTCTTGTGCTCTTTCACCCAGCAGACGAGCGACCTCAAGCATGATTCGTGCTCGATCGTCAGGCAGCATCTTTGACCAAATGCCTGAATTAAAAGTACGGGTAGCCACTGCCACGGCACGATCCACGTCCGCTGCTGTCGCGTCCACAACACTTGCAATCACTTGTCCATTGGCAGGATTGGTTAGATCAAAGGTTTTCCCTTTGTCCGAATCACACCATTGATTATCGATATACAACTTAAGCGTTTTCATGAGGCCTCCTGATTGTGTGGCTAAAAATAAGTTAAACGAATCTCATCCGAAGTCTTCAAAAACCCCGCTTCATTTTCGAAAGCCTCATCCATCAATGGCTTTGGGTTCGTAAGGTTCACGGCTAATTAACTGGCTGGTCATGCCCCCGTCAATGAGCAAGTTGGCCCCGGTGATAGAGGTCGCTCGGTCACTAAGTAAAAAAGCAGTTAGCTCACCGACTTCTTGAGGTTCAATGGTTCGTCCTAGTGGAATCTGATTTTTCCAGTGATCCGTACACGCTTGCTGCGAAGGTGCAGCCGCTTTGATGTCCTCCCAGATTTGCGTATTACAAAGTCCTGGCGAGACCACGTTGACACGGATGCCACTTGATGCCAACTCCACTGCTATGCTTTTACTCATTCCTACTACGCCACACTTAGCTGCGTCATAAGGCCCAGAACCCGGCAGCGCAGCAAGCGTGTGCACACTGCCCATGTTCACCACCGATCCGCGGGCAGGAGACTGCTTAAGCATCTGACGGCAGACATACTGCGTTAGAAAAAACACGGCTTCTAAGTCCGTTGCGATCACACGTTGCCAGTCCTTAGGTTCCGTCTCTAAAAAAGGCTTGGCAAAATTCACACCCGCATTGTTGACTAGGCCATCGATTTGGCCGCCTAAGGTCATCGCTGTTTCCACCAAACGCTGACGATCCTCATCAAGACAAACATCGCATTGCACCGACATGGCTAAAGGCCCTAACTCCAAGGCAGTCTGGGCAGCGACATCAGCATCAATATCAGCAATAAGCACACGCGCACCCTCACGGCAACACACTTGGGCAATGCCCTTACCCACGCCTCCGCCGGCACCGGTCACAATGATAGTTTTGTCTTGCAAGAGCATTAAGCGAGCCTTTCAGAAATTCAATCGATACTGATTCGAGCCATTATCTGACGAATACATACAACAGATCACAGCCCCAGCCAGTGATGTTTCCAATCCTGCCAGTGTGCATCGGGGACATGGCCCACAATGGTCAAGCAGCGGTCCTCGAGTGTCTGTTCATTTTTCCCCACCACAATGCTCGAGGTGTGATATTCCATTTCACCAAAACCGCCGAAGCTGCCATCGTCGTTATAGACTTGGATCGCATCACCTTTCGTGCCTTGATCCGTAAACGGTGCATCGCAATACGGACGCCAGAATTGGGGTGTGAATTTTCGGTAAACCACCAGCTTCCCGCCGCCAACCGAAGGGCGCACATAAGCCATCGCCCCACTTAGACAATCCGGCGAGATACCGACTTTATACTGTTTTTTACCGGTAATTTGCAATGTCAGCAGGCGTTCTTGTTCATGATGCATCTCATCGGGAATCGGGGTAAAGTAGTCACGCATCTGCGCGGGCCTCTGCAACCCGATATAAATTTTCCCGCCCCCAGGAATCTGCAACAAACTCCACATATCCACCGGCTGACCGGGCGTACCTTCAAGAATTTGTAAGCTGTTGACCGTTTGATAAGCGACTGCTGTGTCAAAACCTGCCAAGTTATCTAACTTGATACGTTCAAAAGTCCGCCGCTGATCGATGTGAATCCAGTTGGCCGTACGCTGATGTTTTATTTTTTGTTGGGTAGCAATACAACATCGCTCATCATCCAATGACACGACCTGCCAGTTCGGGCCGTCCATGGTGGTTTGAACTTCGTAATGCTGAAAATCAACGCGATCAATTTTTTTCCAGTTCCAATCGATTTCAGGGGAAACCCACAGACGATCACCGCCAGCGTTCCAGTCACCAGCCCAATTGGGGTTCTGCCAAAAAGCATCTTGATCATTAATTTTCACCTGCCACACGCGACCATGCTTAGGCAATAACGTGATACACGAATCGGCACACTGCCAAAGATGAGACTGTTGGTTCATGTTCCATTCTCCGCATAAAAATTAAGTTAGGTAAGCGTGCATTGCCATCTAGCTGTCAAAATAGGGGCTTAATTATTCCTAAAAGCGTGATCAATCACCCCATGCCAGATCAGGTACGTGGCCAGACAAGATGGTCGGACATCGCCTTTCGCGCAGCGAGGACATCACCTTTGACAATGCAATCCAAAATGATTTGATGATCGTCCGCAGCACGTTGGCCACGGTCACCTTTAAGCGTTCGACTACGCTGTTGATCAAGCAATTCTGCTAGCGCATTCATGAATAATGTAAAAATAGGATTCCCCGTGCCCGTTGCCAAAAGACGGTGGAATTCCGCATCAGCCTGCATGCGATTCTCCATCGTCCGGGCCGTACGCAATGTATCAATGGCAACCTGAAGCTTGGCAATATCCAGTTCATCAGGTGCCTTGGCCACAAGCCCAGCAATCTCACATTCAATGGGACGACGAACTTCTAAAAGCTGATGAATCGCCACATCACTACGCCTCATCCAAGTCACCAAACTCACCAAACTCGCATCAGGGGATGGCTGCTTAACGCGCGGACGTCGGCCATGGGACACTTCCACCAAGTCTGCAAAACGCAACTGATGCATCGCCTCACGAATCACAGTTCGTGATACGCCAAACTGCTTGGTAAACGTACCCTCGGAAGGCAGCATGTCTCCGGGCGCAAAAGTCCCATCGAGAATCTGCTGGCGAATAGAATCAACCACCTGCTCGACTAAGTTAGGAGCGGCTTGAACCCGTGCAAACTGACCGGCCGGCGGGGAGGAGGGTAATGACATGCTTGTCATCTTATCATACAAGTTGGCAACCACAACCAAAATATCAACTTCTAGGCCGGAATATCAGTGTCCCCCGCTTGCAAGTAAACGAGAAGCCTCCGGCCAAACGACGGTCGCCTTACCCCTTTCACAGCAACCTAAAAACGCGATTAGCGTTCAAAACATCGCTCGTTATTTTTCCACTGTATTTTACAATGGATTGAATCGATCTCGCTTTCGCCTGCGTCACATCTAATATCTATCTAGCTGTTGCAATTGGGCTTTACGCCTACTGTGAAAATCGATTTCGCAAAACCTCTCGGATCATTTAACATACCCTGCATGACTGATCCCCGGAAATTTCAACAGTCCCCTCAATCGCCCACATCACCGGACTGGGCCTCACTGTTGCGTGGCAAGTTTATTGTCTTTGATGGTTCTGATGGCAGTGGCAAAAGCACACAGTTCCGACGGTTCGTCAACCTTGCACATAAACATGGCATACAAACCTGCGAAGTGCGTGAACCCGGAGGCACACCCATTGGTGAACAGATCCGAAACCTACTGCTAGACCCAGTCAATAATGACATGGTGACCAAGTGTGAAATGCTGTTGTACATGGCAAGCCGTGCGCAACTCATTGCTCAAAAAATCGCTCCGGCAATGGCACAAGGCCAACTCGTCATTGCCGACCGCTTCATCAGTTCCACACTCGCTTATCAAGGAACAGCTGGAGGCATCCCCCAAGAAGACATTCTAGGTGTCGGGCAATTTGCATTAGGAGAATACTGGCCAGGCTTAGTCGTTGTGTTTGATGTTGATGAACAAACAGCCTCCCATCGCCTTAACCCCCTGCTTGACCGAATGGAACAAAAGGGACAAGAATATCACCGCCGAGTGCGCCAAGGTTATCTGGATCAAGCAACTGCGGACCCTAGCCGCTATCTGGTCATTGACGCATGCCCTGGTGTTGATCAAGTCACCGAACAATTGCTAAAGCAAATAGCTCTCAAACTCGCCTAGGCGGATTGTATCGATCACAACGGTTGCGCAAGAGTCCGAAATAACTTTATTGATGCCTCACACAATCGCAATTGCCTAAAGCATGCCTGATATTGTTCATTTCTTTGAGTACGGTCACCCCCGCCTTCAAAAAGGAACTGTCATGGCAACTTCCCCTTCAAAAACCATACACAGCAATCAACTGCGCAGCGTCATTGAAAATGACAGTCAAAAACGCCAGCAACTCGACAAATATCTCAAGCATCAGGTGTTCACCACACGCCCTTGGATACCCTCTCACAATCAGCCGATTACAGAAGCTATCGTAGACGCTAAACTCTACACTGGACATTGAGTTTCAACACAATCCCGACCAAAGATATAAATATCTTTTAATCTTTTTATTATTGCTTGTGGATAACCTGTTGAAATCTTCATCTCAAATAGGTCTTTATAACCTAAATGGACCTAAAACATAACAATTGAGCCTGACATACAAAGTTCTTTTTGTGTCACAAAACAAAACTCAAAGACTCTATATAAAGACACTTACATAGGAACCATTTCCATATATCTCTCTGGCTTTAACGGAATTCTTAACACGAAATCAATCAACGTGCAAGGCTATTTAGACTTATTGGGAATGTGGATAAGGGCAATAAATCCTTTTGCCTAACACACTGCTAATGATCGTTTTATTCCAAAAATAATGATTAGGCAGCGTTCTCAATCATGCTAGCCAGATGACGGTTGCGACTAAATGCAGCATGGATGGGTAGTTTCTCGCCAGTCTTTCGTAACGTGTGGCGATGCGACGGTAG
>JAESSU010000512.1 GCA_016763955.1 Phycisphaeraceae bacterium
TGAGCATAACGCTGCACCATCCGAATATCCGACCAACCACCTAACTCTTGTAACACATGCATTGGTGTTCCTCCTTGAACGTGCCAGCTCGCCCATGTATGACGTAAGTCGCGCCAGCGGAAGCTTTCAATACCAATTGACAAATAGCTCAAAGAAGAGTTTGATTTAATTTGTCTTTGACTAACTATCCACCGGTAATGAATTGGCTTGAGCTTCTGTTTTTGAAGATTTACCCAAAACTGGCCGACAATTGTTCAGTTGAAAGCTGATTTTGCGTAGACATGAGTTTTATAGAGAAAATGGTTAAATCAGATCGATCCCATAGTAAGGGTGTTATAGTCATTGGCGCCGGTTTAACCGGGTCCTGTATCGCCCTTGAGCTGGCAAATCAGGGGATTAAGGTTGCGTTACTGGATCAGGATTCGGTACCGATGAATCGTGCGAGCAGGCGTAACGAAGGTAAGATTCACCTCGGATTGATTTATGCAGCCGATCCGTCTTTTTCAACGGCGGATCTGCAACTGCGAGGAGCCCTGTTATTTTTCCATCTGCTCAAACGCTGGATAGGCGATAAAGTACACGACTTGCAACTCTCGACACCTTTTATTTATCTTGTGGCAAAAGATTCTGTACTAATCCCGGACCAGTTGGAAAAACACTACGAGAAAGTAGCGAGTGCCTATCAAGAACAAATCGCGGCAAATTCCAATTTGTCTTATCTAGGAACCTGCCCTGATTTTATGGCGAGGCGTGTTGATCTCAATAAGTTAGACAGCAGGCTGGATGCAGATAGCTTTGTCGCAGCATTTGAAACCAGCGAACTGGCTATTGATACCGACCAGCTTTCCGACATTATCACGCAAGCGATCAATGCTGCCGATAACATTTCGTTTTACCCCAAGCACAAAGCTCGGGAAATTGAACAGAAGGGTGATGGTTTCGTTGTTTCTGGTGAATCACACGGTTCAAATTGGTCCCTGACCAGCGAACAGGTCGTAAATGCATCATGGGAAAGTAGACTGATGCTGGATTCAACCCTTGGTCTTCATCCCCCGTCTGGTTGGCTGTACCGGCTTAAATACAGAGTGATGGCGCACCTGCCAAAAAATTTAATTAACGCACCGTCCATCACGATGGTATTGGGTCGTTATGGCGACGTAGTGATAAGGACCAATGGCACTGCGTATCTTTCCTGGTACCCGGCTGGCATGCGCGGCTGGAGTAATGAATTAGAACCACCTTTGGAATGGGGCCCGGTTTGCGCGGGAGATAAGCGGGCACAATCGCCGGGCATTGTCGATGAAATTATAGAAGGAATTAAACGCTGGTATCCCGAGGTAGGTAATTGTAAACCTTATCAGCTTGATGCCGGTGTAATCGTTGCTTATGGGAGCACAGACGTTAATGACCCTGAAAGTGGCTTGCATGATCGAACATGCATTGGTGTTTTTAGTAGTGGTGGCTACCATAGTGTTGACCCCGGAAAATTGACTACAGCTCCATACTTTGCAATCCAAGCAGCAGAGAGCGTCGCTTCTTTTTTTAATTGTCAGACTGCGGTGGTCAGTGTTGAAAAGTGATGTCGGAAAATCATGCGGCAACCCGTGTTCTTGCGCTAGTTCCCACGTGGAATGCAGAGCAATTCGTTGAGAGAACACTCGTATCACTCGCCAATCAGACATACCCAAACCTACGAATACTAATTTCAGACGACGCATCAACCGATGACACAGTCGGTGTTTGTAAAAAATTTGTCGAGCAAGATGCAAGATTTGTTCTAATACAACAACCGAAAAATTTAGGATGGCTTGGGAATACCAATACGCTTTTACAGGCAGCCGAGGCCGACTACCTGCTATTCGCCTTTCACGATGACGTATTGCTGCCCGACTATATTTCTCGTTGCGTTGCTGCCTTAGAGGCCAACAAAGAAGCAATCGTGGCATATTCCGATATGGTTACGTTTTACCTGGATGGCGACTGTATCATTGGTCGATGTACGCTTATCGATGGGGTTAAGTCACGTGTAGAACGTGCAAAATATATGCTATGGAAACCTGATCACTGGTGGGCTCCAAATAGGGGTGTTTTTCGAGCAGAGGCAGCTGATCTCATTGGTGGTATGAAAAGAACCCTTGCTGGTGAGTTTTCAGCCGACTGGCCCTGGTTGGTTCACATGATGTTGCTCGGCGAGGCAATTCGCATTCCAGAGGTTTTAGTTGAGAAATATTACAAAGAGCACAGTGTTTCGCTGAGCTGGAAGTATAGCTCGCGACTCCAATTGGCTGCAGTGCTGGCATGTGCGCGAGAAATACACAATGCCAGATTAAAACTGAGGGAAACACTGAGGCTTTACGCAACACTTTTGCGCATCAGCGCTCGTTTGATGCGATTAATTACGGTAAAGGAAAAACGTGTTAAGCATTAAGGCCTTATTTTTGATACACCATTCATATAATTCGAGATAATATCGGTCTTTAGTGTAGTAAGTTGTTTGCTATGTAAAGTATTCGATCTTGAAGGTTATTTCTTTCCCGTTAAAGTTCAGCAAGATTCATTCAACCTATGGGGTGAAAAGCTGTAATAGGATCTATGGAAACTGAAAATTTAATTCAAATTGACAAGGGCGATGACCCTTCAGAATCAATTCTATTTTCACCTCTGACCCCAACACTTGGTGCAGAGGTTTCAGGCCTCGATGTCGCAAATGGAGTTCCGGATTCTGTAAAAACGGTGCTGAAACAGGCCTTGCTGGATTATCAGGTTCTATTATTTCGCCAGCAATTTTTGAATGATGAGCAACAAATTGAGTTTGCGCAAATTTTCGGACCATGTCGTGAAATGTGGCAACCCGAACATTACCGCAGTAACAGTAAGTTTATCCACTACCTCAGCAATGTAGATCGTGATGGTGTTCCGGTGGGGATCCATCCGGATCGCAATTCAACATATTGGCATAGCGATTACACCCACGTACCAGTCCCGGCCAGGGCTACGGTGATGAATGCTGTTCAAGTACCAGAAGATGCCGGAAAAACGCATTTCATAAATATGTATCAGCAATACGAGTATCTGGATCAAGCCACTAGGGATCGCCTCGGTAACTATGAGGCAGAACATCACATGGGATTTCGTCGAGCGGCTCGAAACAAGAGGTTGCCCTGGCAATGGCGGCAGGCAAGAAAAGAAGGAGAATCGATACTTTCACAACTGAAGTGGTGGACAACTACATTCCGGCGACGATGGCAAGATGGGCCGGTTTACCATCCTGTTGTGCGTCCTCACCCTGAAACAGGCCGAGTTGCATTGTTTATCGGCGATCACGCATGGCGGATTAAAGGCATGTTCTGGCCTGCTGGGATCAGATTGATGAACAAGGTTAACGCGCTTGAAATTGATCCAGGTGCCGTTTACACCCACAAGTGGAAACCTGGCGACTTGCTCATCTGGGACAACGGTAGCCTTCTGCACCGACTGGGCGAATATGATCTGATCAATCAGGTCAGGATTATGCGCAGGTGTGTGGTGTTGGACGGTGAGTAAGGGTGGTGGGGTTTCGATAGTACTGTCCGTTTGAGTTTCTTGACCACTACATTTCGTGGTTGTTAGGGTGGAGTTGGCCGTACCTCTGCCATTAGAGCCACTCTGGGTGTGGGATTTTCTCATTATCCAACCCCACAACAGGCGACACGGGCCTTCATTCCTGCATACTTGCTTTGGATGCCTGTGGACTGATACGGAAGAGGGTACCGACCTATGCGCAGTACCAAGCAGATTTTTCACCTGGCTATCCCCTGTGTCGACCTGGACGAGGCCGAGTATTTCTATACTCAAGTGCTTGGATGTCGTCTGGCGCGGCGTTACGATGACCGTATAACTCTGGATTTTTTCGGAGACCAGGTTGTCTGCCACCTGGCACCTGACAAAATCGATACCAATCCGGAAATGTATCCGCGACATTTTGGAATCACGTTTCTCGACAGCGCGAATTTCGACACAGTTCTGGAACGGGCACGATTAAATGGCGCCAGCCTTTTCAGTAATCTGGATGTGCGGTTCGATGGACTGCGCGAGAGACACCAGACCTTCGCTCTGATCGATCCTTCGAATAATATTCTGGAGTTCAAGAATTACGACGACTCGGAGATGATTTACTGACGCAATCAGGAATTGCGCTCTTCATTTTATGGGGCGTATTCTCACAGAGAACGATTTGTGAGATTTGCCGTGTTGGTTGAATTGCTTGCCAGCTTTTTCGATTTCTTGAACAAGGCGCCTTTTGTTGTCGGCTTCATAATGCGGTAGCCAAAACTGAAGCGGTTGGTGTTGGCAGCTATACAGTGCCAAAAAGGTTCATCATCGGTGACGTGAAAAGCGCGGAAGTTCCAGTATTTATTCTCGAGGGTGACCAGTTCACCACTGACGGGGTGACGATACCGGGAAAAAGATTTCCCCTCAGCATCTGCATAATTGATGTGGATACGCCAGCCAGGCGCCATGCTGTTGGTATGCCAGCCCATGGTGCAACCGGGCGGGTACCAGAAGAACCACTGCCAGATCCTTCCAGGTTTAAAACAGTCTGCCGACTCGTTGTTGCATTAGTCGGTCTTCGATGCGGCGGGCGCGATCCGCTTCGGCGTCCATTACCGAACCGGCGATGTGTTCGGCATTAAAGCAGATGCCGTTCGAAAGGCCCCACTCA
>JAESSU010000049.1 GCA_016763955.1 Phycisphaeraceae bacterium
TCGAAGGCTGGTGCGTACAACAAGCATGTGACTTTATCGATGGCAGTGGCGACGCCCCCTTCTGCATGCAGGTTTCTTTGCCTAAGCCACATCAATGTTACACCCCCGACGCTCGGTTTTGGGAGATGTATCCTGATGATCTGGACTTGCCTGAAACTTTCAACGACGATCCGTCACAACGGCCTGCCATGTTCCAAGAAGCGGTTCAGAATTTTCAACAACTCCAAGGACAATACCAGCCTCAGGACAACGAATCACTGGCTAGGCGTATCTGGAAAGGTTATCTAGCGTGCATTACGCATGTGGATCATGCACTGGGATTGCTGATGGATCATCTGGAAAAATCTGGGCAGGCCGATCGCACCATCGTGATCTATCACTCGGATCACGGAGCCTACAGCACGCGTTATGGCTTGTTTGAAAAAGCGCCAGGCATCTGTTCTGAAAGTGTCTGCCGTGTGCCTTATCTCTGGCATGTGCCGGGGATGACGCCTGCGGGAAAGACGTGCGAACAACTGGTCGAAAATATTGACATTGCGGCCACAATTACAGGCCTTTGCAACATCCCAGCCATGACCACTACCGATGGCAAAAACATCGCCCCTCTGCTCCAAGGTAAAGACGAACCCGTCCGCCAAATGGCTGTCACCGAACACGCTTGGTCCAAATCCATCCGCTGGGAACAATGGCGACTCGTGCATTACCAACCAGATATGTTTGAAGGAAAAGACGTCGGCGAACTTTACGATCTAAAAAATGATCCGCTAGAACGTCGTAATTTATATCACGATCCTGCCAGCGAGCATCTTGTCCATCAAGGCAGGCAACTTCTGCTGCAATGGCTCATTGACACCACTCGCCCATGTACCGTCTGGCCTGCACCCAATTGGCCAAGCATGAAATATGACCTCGCACCCGATGGCAAAGAATCCAACAAAGCAGGTGTCAAATTGCGTGTTACTCGTGGACAACTAGCCTATCTATAAACAATTTGGAACATGAAAGTGACTCCATGGAGAACCATTTGCCTCCATTAGCTATCGCTATATCCGAATTTTATCAAGCTCAAAGGAACAGAAACACCCCCTCATTCACCACTTACTTCGTTTTTTTTACCTAAATGTGATGGTTTATTACAAAAAAACTTGACCTCGCTGTAAAGAAGGTAATAATAAATAATGTAAACGGTTTATACCGTTGTCTTTGCTAATTGATCTCACAAGACAAGTGGTCGATACCTATGGTATGTGCTTCGCCGGGTTACGGCCCCAAATTGATTCCCCGCCTTCTTCACGAAAGGATCAAATATGCTACGCCATCAAAAAGCTTTCACCCTCATTGAGCTTTTAGTTGTGATTTCGATCATCAGTCTTTTGATCGCCATCCTACTGCCTGCGCTGGCTAAGGCTAGAGAAGCAGCCGAATCAGTTCGGTGCTTAGCGAACAATCGTCAGATCGGCGTATCCCTACATGCTTATGCTGCGGATTACAGGGATGTTCTGCCTCCGGGACGTGATGGGGGGAGTGCCTGGTATAATAACTGGGTCACCCGAATAGGGACTTACATCAACCGCTCTGGTGATATTCTGGTCTGTCCCACAGGCTTTAAGCGCGGCGAAGTGGTTAAAAAAGGCACCGCCCCTGCTGCTGGCACCCATTGGACAGTCACAAACAAATGGTTCACTGCACTGAGCTATCGGTACAATCAGCAGTTTGGTAATTATGCAGCGAGACCTTTGGCTGCGACTGGTTGGCAATACCCATTCTCCCCGATATATCGACCACGTCGAATTGCACTATTTACCGATGCTTCCAAAGTCGTTGCACTAGTAGATGCTGACCCCAATACAGGAACCTACAAACTTCCGACGTTTGACAATGGTTACAAGAACCCTGCCCCCGGCGCAAGCCACGTTGCTTTTGACCGTCACACCAAGGGCGAAAACTATCTGTTTGTCGATGGTCATGCGACTCGCAATTTTGTAAACGACATGCAGCGGAATCAGTTCCGGCTCGACATTGATGCCAATGACGTGGCAAATGGCAATAGCCCCTACTACAAGGACTAAGCCAGTCTGTCATCCCCCTCGTTTTTTCACCTCTAAAGTCGTCCCCTATTAGACCGCTGTGCGGTGTCATTGCGCCTTACGGATTCAACCTGCTATTAACATCAGAATCACAACTTCCAACCAAGGATCGCTCCATTGAAACACACTTTACTTTTTGTCTCACTCCTAGCAATATCACTCGCTTGTGGATGCACTGGCTTGCTGGCCCAAGAACACCAAACGGTCGTTGCTTCTGAATCATTTGAAGGCATCGAGCGTTTTTTACCCTCTGGCAACAGTGAAAAAGTAAAAATCCCTGGTCGCCGTGAGCAGGTTCTTAAAGCCCATCAACAGCAAAAACGCACTTGGAAAAACATCGGCCCCGGTTATGTCAATGTCCCCGTCGAAGTCAAACTCCACGGCGAAACCATCACCATGCTCATTGACATCGGCGGCCTGATGCAATCCACCGATGGCGGTAAAAGTTGGAACTCTATTTCCTATCACCTTGAAGGGGGCATTACCGGTAGAGCGTATTTTGATTTTGATATCTCGCCTAAAAATAAAGACCTCATCATCATCGGCGGAAACCTAATTTCCAAAACCACCGATGGCGGCAAAACATGGAAAGAAATCCGCAACGGCCTACCCAAGTCAACTTACAACACAAGGTCCAATGGATTCGGCCAAGTCAATTTCACTGCCGATGGGTCACGTTTATTTACTGCCACGGGAACCAAAGTGTTCATGCCCGTGGGTTGGGAAAGATTACTCTTAACGCATTACACCCACAAAACAATCTATGTCAGCGATGACAACGCCGAGTCATTTAGAACTTTGAAACTCGATGCCCCCATGGCACCGATTGCATGCCTTGCCCCGCATCCCAATAACCCTGATGTGCTTTATGCCTCATTTAAAGATGGTTCATTCTACATGACCCAAAATGCCAAAGCTCAAACGCCCGTCTTTCACAAACAGCAAATACCCGACGGATACTATGTCCAAGACGTGGCAATCTCACCTGTAAACGCAAATCAAATGCGAGCCACCTTCGCACAAATTACCACGTTTGGTAGCCGAAAGAAAAAGGTAAACGCAAAAATATTCCAATCCCTCAACTGCCTCAATTCTAAAATGGTTTTCAAGGAAATGATTCTCAAAGATGAAGAAGGCAAAGCAATTTCACGCAGTGAGTTCTTGACCATCGGCTTTAATCCCAATCGCACAAGCCAGATTGTCGTAGGCTCGGTACGCAACGACTCAATCCTCATCTCCGAAGATGATCTGGCAACTGCAAGAGCACTACACTTGCCACAAAAGTTTTATGCAGACAAACTCGAAGGCAATTTTTATGGCCAAATTGAACGTGTTTTCTTTGGCGACTCCCCCTATGCTGTCGTGGTTTCACGCATTGGATCATGGATCACCAAAGACAATTTCAAAACACTCCAAAGCCTCACCATGACTTACAAAGACGGCTTCTTTGGCAACACAGGCATCAGCTCACCAGCCAATATCAACGGCATGGCGATCACCCAAAACAACTTCTACTTCAGCGCACAAGACCACCGTGCATGGCGATCCAATGGAAAAGATCACACCAAATGGGAAAAAATTACATCAGAACTTCAGAATGACAAAGTCCCCCAACAAAAAGCGCCGTGGGGGAAACTGACTTGGTTCTGGGGCATTGAACGCATTTTCGCGTCCTATGATGGCCAATATGTCTACATCAATTCATATGCATGGAAACATACTTTCCCCGGGGGAGGATTCTGGCAACCCAAAAAATTCTTCCTCTCAAAAGACCTCGGCAAAACTTGGCAAGACATGACCCAAAACCTCGGCAAAGGTGATGTCTATCCCGGCAACAGCAGCTTCCTTAAAACACTCTTCAAACAAAATGACTCTGCAACACAATGGTTCCTCTTTTCCGACAGTCTCTATTTTTCAAAAGATGGCGGCCAAACTTTCTCACAATGCAACTCACCACTGTTTAAAAACTTCAACCGGGACAATCAAAAGTTCTTCTCCGACATAGCCTATGATGCCAAACACAACATCCTATATCTCAGTGCAAAGGTCGCAGACGCACGCTTAAATGAAAAACTAGACCATGCGCTTTTCCAAAGTAAAGACATGGGACAAACATGGAAAATCTATAACGCAGGACAAAACGCCATCAGCAGCCTAGCTGTCA
>JAESSU010000513.1 GCA_016763955.1 Phycisphaeraceae bacterium
GCAGAATCTCCATCAACCACACTGTAAGAGCCAAGTCGGTTATCCAGATCAGTTTTACTTCAGCCGTGTCTTTCGCAAACTGTTGCATCAATCACCGCTATATTTTCGGAAGCACTCACGATCATCGTGATTCAAAACAAACCAATCATCAATGACTTTTTCTGTTGCTTATGTTTTTGGTCTCTGATCTTTAGTCACCAAAATGTTTTCAGAATAGATCCAAAATCGCCAATGGTGCTTAATATCCCAACACCAAAGTCACCCGATCACAAAAGATCAGCCACACAACGCCCCGTTAACAATAATACCGTTTACGATTAAAACTTGTGCGTGAATGACATTGTCCACACAAGCGTTACAAAATCTTATTAGATCAAAACTCGAACGTGTCAGGCTTCGCAACTCATTAGCTCTTAGCCCTGTCTCAACAGCCCTCAAAGAAGGCGGACTGATCGTATCTTTGTTAGCTGTGTCTGTAATGTGCGGACTGATCGCAGGTGAAGGGGCAGTTATTGCTCGTATGCTGGACAGGAAAGTGTTAAATTTCAAAATTAAAATTGACAAATGTATAGCCACTGTCTGCCTGTTTAATGGTCATACCTGAATCTTTTTAACCAATGCCGAAGAACGTACCTCTGCTTCTAGTTGCTCATCAGTCAGGTTAGATACTTCGTCACTGACGAAAATAAGACTCTCAGCTACGATCCCATCCCAATACCATTTTTGATACAAGACATCATGTTCTTCGTCAAATTTAACTTCTAGCGAAAATATAATTTTTGTGTCATCCTCGACAGGTACGTTTGAAAATTTGCTTTGCATCATCTACCTCATTTTTTAGCTATTAAATATGACACAGCAGATGCCCAGTCGTTAAATGGTGCTTGTCCAAAGTGGATGTGTTCACCTGAAAATTTATCGACACCATTTTTCAACCTGTCATCAATAAGGAAATCCCCCTTGTTCAGATTTTTATGATGCGAAAGAATGAGTCTTTTGTGTGCAGGTTCGCCTAGATGTTTCTGGACCCACTCTATTTTGTCAGACCATGCGGAGGGGTTGTTCCATGGGGCAGTGGACAGGATGTAAGTATCAAACAAGGATGCAAGTTGAGCAAAAGCTAAAATAGCACCTTCTTTGGGTTTCATCAGAGAAAAAATTCCTGGAACTTCATCAAGCTTATCATCATACTTAGCTTTTACTTCTTCACTGATTAGTGGAAATGCTGAGGGGAAATCCACCAAGACATTGTCCATGTCGACGTACAAAATTTTCTTCATTATTTATTTTCTCCATGTGCTTTGGAAATGTTATTAAATGGCGGTAAAGACAAAGCAAAAAAAGAACAAGAAAAGCCATTTCAAAGCCGCAAAGTAGTTCCCGCTCTTGCCCAACATATCGTAATCACAATGCAACTCACTCACTAGTAAATCTCTCCCCTCCACTTCCCCCACGCTGGGAAGGCGGGGTGATGTGAGGGCCCTCTGTGATTTTGCGGCATGGTTTTGTTGAAGTGGGAAAGACGCTCATATGCAAAATTCGATCTTCAACATATAAAGCTTGACCGAGCATTGTTGAAGCCTCGAACCTCAAGTCATAGCCGCGGCCCACGGATTTAAATTTTTGACATTGTTGTTGAGCAATATGTTCAAGCAATACCTCCACAGCTTTGGCTGTAAATAGCTTTGGCCGTTTGGATTTTGAAGTAGACTTCTCCGCATCCATCGCATAGCTGGCGATCAGGCGAGGCCAAATGGCCTTGAGTGTTGAAGGTGAATCAAATACGTCTACTGCTATCAATTGACCGTGCACTGCCGCCACCACGCCACAGGCATCAGCTGGGCAAGGCAATGCTTCTTGATATCGTGATAAAACTTCGCTGCGGTTTTCCATGGCATCGGACATCGCCCCGGTGGGGGCTTGGATATTACAGGCCTCAATATGTTCACGCACGCCATCCCAGACAACGTCTTGATCACTTTCGGCGCGGCCATGCTCACGAAGATTGAACTGAACATCCCTGCTTTTTTGCTGTCGCAAACTACTCGGAGCATAGTTGCCACTCTCAAATTCCTCACTGGTCTGGTCCCATCGCCCTTCCTCTACGCAAGACACAGGAATCAGCTCTCTGGACATGGGGGGTAAAAAAATACTGGTGTTCAAAATGCGGTTTTGTTTAGCACCTTGCAATTCCTCGCCATCAATCAATAGAATCGATAGATCTCCAGTATTGATTGTCTGCAACTCAGGCACAGAGCCCGAGTCACCCACTTCTGTAATGCTCAGAACGCCTAAATGGATCGCCTCCGACGTCAATAGATAATCTTCAAATCGTTGTTGACGAACCTTTTCTCGCAGGGGAATCAGTGTAAGCCCCTTGTGTCCAACGGCATTTGAGGGGAGCCATTTGGGTAATACATCTTGCATTGAGATTGTCATCATGGTTCATATTCCTTTGTGTTATCGCTTTCTGATATAAAAAAAAATAAGGCAAACCTATGACAGGACTGGTCGCACCTGAATAAAGTTTTTATAAAATATTTCCCCACCGATGACCAACCTTGTCATGCCAATGTGATATTTATATCTATCTGCGTAAAACGTGAGACCCTGTAGAAGTGAATCTCAAGAAAGGATACGAGTATGGCTCGAGGCGATGGCCTATTTCGGCAATGGGAATTAATCAAGGTACTGCAAGCTCACCGCTTTGGTATCAGCACCAATGAAATTGCGGAACATATTCAGTGCGATAAGCGAACGGTTCAGCGTGACCTTAAAGTTCTGTAAAACCTTTTTCCGATTCGCTATGAGCAACGAAATCGGGGCAAGCGTTACTGGATGCTCGCAGGTGATGTCATCGAATCAGAACAGCTTCAACTGACGATGACGCAGATGCTGAGCTTATTTCTTTCGCAGCAATTTTTATTGCCACTGGCTGGAACCCAGTTTGGTGATGGCTTGCAGACTGCGGTCCAAAAAATCCGTGCCTTGCTACCAACCCGATCTCTAGCTTACTTCGAACATTTAGACGAATCTTTTTTTATCAAGAATCTCGCAAACCATGACTACTCAGGCCAGGACAAAGAAATCCGCATTCTCAATGAAGCCCTCATCAATCAGAATGTAGCAAAAGTAAAGTACCGGTCAGCCAGCAGAAGCAAAGAAGTTATCAGTGAGTTTCATCCGTATGGCATGATGCTTCTGCATGCGTCGCTGTATTGCATTGGCTACTTCGCTTGCGATGACGAAGTCCGCACACTCAAGGTCGCAAGAATCAATGGCATCACGTTGTTAGGCAAGACATTTCAGAAGCCAACGGACTTTTCGCTTGCAAATCATTGCCAAGGCGCGTTCGGCGTCTTTAGTGCAAAAAACAAACAAAAAATTCAAGTAGCGTTCACTGGTTGGGCTGCGACAAACGTGCGAGAAATTCAATGGCATCCGAGCCAGAAGATCCGCAAGGATATCAAAGACAAAGTTGTCGCCACGTTTGATCTAGGCAACACCGTGGAGTTCAAGCGATGGCTATTGGGATTCGGACAAAATGCCAAAGTTCAGAATCCAAAGCGTTTTGCCAATGAGATTCGTGAGGAGTTGAACGCCGCAATGAACATTTACGACCCTGTGTGAATCTTCCAATTTCCAATTACATTTCAACATTAAAATGAACAAAGGTGTAGCCCGCATTACCTCTGTACAATATTTAACTCTGACGGCTAGTCTTACTTAAGCAAGACCCTAATGGGCAACTATAATCCAAAGGGATCACGGTCACAGTCGCTCTGCGTACGGCGATGATCCTGACGATCACAGAGTAACCGTTGAACATTGCCTTACATAAGAAGCGGCGAGCATGCGTATTGGAAAAAACTGCAAGCAGTCGTTTCCTACACACAATTGCAATCCATTACGAGCTGTTATCCCACCAACAATTCAAGCTTATCGACGACGGCTTTAACGTCTCTAGCTTGTGAATTGAGTACTTCAGAAACAGCAGCTTCTTCTTCTGAGTTAGATGCATTTTGAATCGCAAGTTGACTAAGCTGATCAATGGCAATGCTCACTTGTTTGATCGCGGTATTTTGCTCATTGCCTGCATTGGCAACACCATCAACGATCTGACTGACCTGCTGAGCACTGTGTGCAAGCTTGCCTAATGAGGTCACCACTTCTTCGTTAATCTCCACGCCACTTTCAACATTATGAACGGCTTGGATAATCAATGCACTGGTACTCTTTGCAGCCTCTGAAGACCGGTGTGCCAAACTGCGAACCTCTTCTGCGACCACTGCAAAACCCTTGCCTGCTTCACCGGCACGGGCTGCTTCCACTGCGGCATTTAAAGCTAACAAGTTCGTGCGAAATGCAATCTCTTCAATTGTTTTAACAATGCCCGCTGTTTCATCAGCCGATTGTTTAATTTGATTCATGGCATCACTAAGACGCTCGATGGCTTGAGTACCCAATTGAACATCCTTAAGAGATTGTGTGGAGTACGTACGAGATTCTTCGAGATCGCTCATACTTTTATCAGTTCCTGCACTGATCTCCTGAAGCGATGCGGTCACCTGTTCAATACTCGCGGCCTGTTCAGTAGCACCTTCTGACAAGGCTTGACTGGTTTGCGAAACCTTCTCAGATGCGGCGGTCACTTCATTAGAACCCTTAGTCAATGAAATGACTGTTTGAACCAACAAACGTGTCAATGATGAAGAAACCAAAATCGTATACGCAATGCAACCTAGGCAAACCAAAAATCCAGCGTACTGAACCTGTAAAAGAA
>JAESSU010000514.1 GCA_016763955.1 Phycisphaeraceae bacterium
CATAATTCCTTGGCCGTAGGTTCGAATCCTACAGGGCCTATAATAAAACCCCGTCAAGTGAATGACTTGACGGGGTTTTATTTTATCGACTTGCAGGCGGTCAAGTGAGAGTTTTTGCGATGTTTATGTGACGAAGCTTGGTGTTTTTGGAGCTGTCAGTTAACAAAATTACAACACAAGACTGGGCCCCTAGCTTGACGGGACAAGCGAATTTCGATATTTCTGTTACATGGGATACATCAACGAAAAAATCATCGCAGACGGCATCACCTTTGATGATGTGCTGCTTCTTCCTGCTCGCAGTGACCTGATTCCGGCTAATGCCGACGTCTCCACACAGCTCACCAAACGCATCCGACTTAACATTCCACTGCTCTCAGCTCCGATGGATACGGTCACCGAATCTTCACTTGCTATTGCATTAGCTCAAGAGGGGGGACTCGGGGTCATCCATAAAAATATGTCCATTGAGCAGCAGGTCGGCGAAGTCGCCAAGGTCAAACGATCAGCCAATGGCGTGATCACCGACCCAGTGACGCTGCCTCCTGAAGTACCTGTGAGTGTGGCACGTCAACTGATGCGCGATCAACGCATCTCAGGCGTACCCATCACCGAAGGGGGGCGAACCAATGGCAAAGTCGTGGGCATTCTCACCAGCCGGGATCTCAAATTCCTGCCTGAAAAGGATCAGCCCATCGCCGAGGTGATGACCAAGGATCGATTGATCACTGCATCGCCAGACACCACGCTGGAACTTGCAGAAACGATTCTCAACAAAAATAAAGTCGAAAAACTCCTGCTCGTCGATGATCAAGGCTATCTCACAGGCTTGATCACCATCCGGGATATCGACAAGCAAACGCAGTTTCCCCATGCCTGCCGTGATGGTCGTGGTCGTCTGCGCGTAGGGGCAGCAGTAGGGGTTCACCAGCTTGATCGAGTAGAGGCTTTGATCAAAGCAGATGTTGATCTGATCGTTGTGGATACCGCTCATGGGCATTCGGAAAATGTGATCGATACGGTGCGCGCAATCAAAGCAAAATACGATATCGATGTCATTGCAGGCAATGTCGCAACGGCTCAAGGGACTTTGGATCTGATCGAAGCAGGTGCGGATGCAGTGAAAGTCGGCATCGGCCCAGGCAGTATCTGCACCACCCGTATCGTCTCAGGAGTAGGTGTCCCACAAATCACAGCAGTGATGAATGCAGTGGAAGTTGCCAAACCTTTGGGCATTCCCATCATTGCGGATGGCGGTGTTCGTCACAGTGGTGATATCACCAAAGCTCTAGCAGCGGGTGCGTCGGTCGTGATGATCGGCTCACTGTTTGCAGGTCTTGATGAATCACCCGGTGAGATGATCATCCATATGGGCCGACGCTTTAAAAGCTACCGTGGCATGGGGTCTTCTGGTGCGATGGTGCGTGGATCAGCGGATCGCTATGGCCAAAAAGACGCTAAAAAATTAGTGCCTGAAGGCGTTGAAGGTCGCGTGGCTTATCGGGGGCCACTCTCAGATTACGTCTTCCAACTCGTCGGTGGCGTGCGTGCAGGCATGGGGTACTGCGGCACACCAAGTATTGATGAATTGCGAGAAAAATCCCGCTTCTGCCGCATCTCAGGTGCGACGTTAGCTGAGAACCACCCCCATGACATCACCATCACCAAGGAAAGCCCAAACTACTCCGTAGCATCCCGCGGTGAAGAGTAAACGAGTCATCTCATTGTAGATTGTTTGTTTAAAAAAATTAGATGTTGGGGGCGCTATGAAATGTAAATCTTGCGGGTATCACCTGTGGAATATCAGTAGCAGAACCTGCCCAGAATGTGGTGAGGGGTTCTTACCTGAGGACTATGATTTTGTGCCCAACGCGGTGACGTTTTGTTGCCCGCACTGTGATCAAAATTATTTCGGCACGGATGAACACGGGCATCTGGCCCCGAAGACATTTGAATGTATCCAATGCCAAAGCCCGATTCATATGAATGAAATGGTTTTACGCCCGGGTCCCGGATATGAGACAGATGCAGCGACGATATGGGAACATCCTTGGGAGGATCGGGGCAATCGTCCAAGCACCTTCAGAGCATGGTACCGCACGGCATGGACGGCAATGATCCGTCCCAAAGAATTAGTGCAACAAGGATTCGTAAAAAACACAAAAGCAGGACACTGGCGATTTTTAGTCTGTAATAGTTTGTTGACTTATTTGTTGGGATTTGGGTCACTCCTTTTTTTATCGCTCATAGCGTTTGCGTTTGTCGCAAGGGGCGGCGGGGCGGCGGCAGGAGGCATGCTGGCATCAATTGGCGGCATTGCGCTTTTTGGCGTTTTGATTAATTCTTTACGGTTTTGGTTTTTGGAGCAGTTGCGCATGGGGGTTTAAGGCTTTGGGGGCAACCTCAAGGAACCCTTTCAGACACGTATCGTTGTTATTGTTACAGCAATGGCGTGACAGCGATGATGGCTGTGCCGGTTTGTGGCTTTTATTTGTTGTCATGGATTGGGGTGGTCTGGTGGATGGTGAGTGTGATTGTCATGCTCATGCAGGTTCACAAAGTGTCGGGGTTTAAGACGACCATGGCTGTTCTTCTTTTTCCGATGATTATGTTAGTACTCGCCGTTGCAAGTTGGTTTGCGTTTATGTTTCAACTCAAACAGGTTTAATGCACGTTTCTTTTAGCAATCAGATTCTTCTACAGAAAGACATCATCATGGAACTCAACGAACCGCCTGTCTCAGATGACTCGCAGTTTGCCGATTCAGGCACTAACTCAACACAGCAGTCTCCGCCGACACAGCAGGCATTTGATCTTGAGCCTGCGAAATCCACATGGCCGACGGTGATTGGCATCTTGAGTATGGTTCTTGGGGGATTCGGTGCGATGGGCGGACTTTGGCAGACGGTCGGTCCTTTTATGATGGGTGCGTTAGGGCAGCTCGTGCCTCAGGACGATGCAAAAGCACAGCAAGCTTTAGCGGCGATGGAGCAGTGGCAAATCCCATTGGCCGTCATTGGCCTAGCGAGTCTGGTTCTTGCCGTTTTTTTGCTTGTGGCGGGGTCGAAATTGCTAGGGCGTAAATTTCAGTGTGTGACTTTGTATAAACGATGGGCGATTGCCAAAATGATTGTTGCACTGCCTGCTGTGGGGATTGCCACGATGTCTCAAATGCAGCAAATGCAGAACATGGTGGATCAAGGGCAGGCTCCTGCTGCTTTTTCGGGGATGATGAATGTGGTTCTGGTGTTCATGGTTGTGTTGGGGCTTGCATTTGCATGGGCATTTCCGATTTTCATCCTATTCTGGTTTAACCGTCAGAAAATCCATGATGAAGTGGGAACATGGCAGGGATAAAGCAGGCGTTCTTAATGCGGATAAAATGAGGCCCAAGGGGTATAAAAAAACAGCCTGACAGGTCGTGCCAGGCTGTTTGGGAGATTTTCGAGAAACGGTGTAGATGTGGGTTTCTCTTTGTGTGCGTCTTTTCTTTTCCTAGCCGGGCGATGCGTTTTCTTTTCCCTAAAATACATACCGGGCGACTTTTTTTGTCTAAACAGAGATGTCTCAAGTTCTCTGCTATTCTCTCTTTGCATGACCTTGCGGCAACAACATAGAAGTACCTTCGTTTGAAGCTGATGCAACCTATCAGTCAAGAAAAATGATCATGCAAACCGATCCGCATGTAGGTGTTACAGGTTCTGTGGTTTGTGTCGAATGTTGCCCCAATCCAACACCTACCCCCGGAAGTTCTTTTGAGAATCATGTGAATTGTCCAACGTCATTTGAGATGAGCGTTCGATGTATAGGTCATGGTGGGGGATATAGAAGACGGGGGAAATTTTCGGGCAAGGCAGCAAGATACGACCCCGCTAACAAGGCAATCTTTAGTAGATACGTTCGCCTTAAACTTCCGGGGGGCTTCCGGGGTGGGGGTGGGCTATTGGCAAACAGTGACAACCTTGTTATACTGCTCGACTCGCTGCCTGCCACCGGTTTATGCCGGGTCAGTTGCAGGTTGTGTTGTCACTTTATTGAAAACCGGCTACGGGATATCCCAATTGCCGAAGGAGACCAGAGATGGCCAAAGAAATTAGCACACAGTTTAAAATTCAAGCCAAAGGTGGCCAAGCAACGCCAGCACCACCCATCGGCCCAGCCCTGGGTGCACACGGTGTGAATCCCGGTCAGTTCGTGACGCAGTTCAACGAACGAACCCGTGAACTCAACGGCAAAGTTGTCGGTTGCGTTATCACTGTGTACAAGGATCGCTCCTTTTCATTCGAAATCAAATCCCCACCTGCTGCGGTTTTGCTTAAAGATGCAGCGGGCGTTCCTAAGGGTTCAGGCGTTCCTAATAAGGACAAGGTTGGCAAGTTAACCGTTGCTCAACTCCGCGAAATTGCGGCTGAAAAAGGTAAAGAGCTTACCGGTTTATCCGAAGACGCAATGGTCAAGACACTCGCTGGCACCGCTCGCTCGATGGGTATTGACATTGTGGATCTCGAAGAAGCTGGCCTTCTATAAACTAATGTAATAGGGCCAACCACGAGCCAGAATCGTGGCAGATGACTCAGTAGGACAATCATGTTTTACTGCATCGAAAGGAAAACACATGTCTAAGAAATTCGGCAAACGCTATCGCGCCGACTTCGAGACAGTTAAGCAGGCCACACCCCTGCCACTGGCCGAAGCTATTGCGACAGTTATCAACTTCAAAAAGGCAAAATTCGATCAGTCCATCGACATCTGTCTGCACTTGGGTGTCGATCCTAAGCAGGCTGAGCAGATGATTCGTGGCTCGATTTCATTGCCTCACGGTATCGGTAAAAGCAAACGTGTCATTGCATTCTGCAACTCTGATAAAGTTGACGAAGCAAAGGCAGCGGGCGCAATTGAAGCCGGTGGCGACGAACTGGTCAAAAAAGTCGCAGACGGATGGATGGACTTTGATGTCGCCATCGCCAGTCCGGACATGATGCGTGTCGTGAGTCGTCTGGGTAAAGCGTTAGGTCCTCGTGGTCTGATGCCCTCACCTAAGAGCGGTACCGTGACACCTAAGGTTGCTGATGCCGTTAAGGAATATGCAGCTGGTAAAGTTGAATTCCGTAACGACGAGGGTGGCAACGTTCACGCGGTCATCGGCAAGCAGAGTTTCGATGCTCAGAAGTTGATCGATAATGCTGAAGCATTTCTCGAAATGATCAATCATATGAAGCCTGCTTCGACCAAAGGTAACTATATTAACTCAATCACACTTGCGGGCACTATGACCCCTGGCGTGCCTGTCCAACTGTAATCCAACCGGTAAAAAATAAGAGAGGTAACTGCGATGAGCAAGCCAATCAAAAATCTGATGATTAACGCCTACCGGGATTCCTTTGGTGATCTCGACGGTGCTGTCACGATTGATATTCGTGGCATTGAATCGAACAAAAACAATCAACTTCGTAAGAATCTAGCTGAGCAGGGCATTCGCATTAGCGTGATCCGAAACAGCCTGATGGTTAACGCCATGAAAGATTCAGCACTTGGGCAGATCAGCGAGATTCTCGACGGTCCTACTGCCATGTGCTACGGCGGCAATAGTGTCGTCGAAGTCGCTCGTGCTCTAATCAAAGAAGCCAAAAATGTTGGCAAACTTGAATTCAGAGGCGCGATAATGGAAGGCGTCGTCTTTGGCCCTAACGAAATTGAAAAACTAAGCAAGTATCCCACACGCGAAGAAGCTCAGTCTCAAATTATCCAGGTCGTCCTCAGTGCAGGCTCAAATGTGGCTGGTGCTTTGGTCGGTGCAGGCAATACCATTGCTGGCATTCTCGCGACCATGGAAGAAAAGCTCGAAAGCGGCGAAGCAATCGCCAAAGTAGGCTAATCCGT
Source organism: Phycisphaeraceae bacterium (assembly GCA_016763955.1). Taxonomy (GTDB): domain Bacteria; phylum Planctomycetota; class Phycisphaerae; order Phycisphaerales; family Phycisphaeraceae; genus UBA7800. Next base: position 5,881 of record JAESSU010000514.1, read on the forward strand.
TTTAGGCAATGTAACTTATAATAGACTTTTACAACACGCAAGAGGCTAGGCCCGGTAGACCGGGTTAAATAGACTGAAGGTCAGTCACCTACCAAAAGCGATTAAAGATTTGGAGAATCGATATGTCCGAAGAAGCAACAACAGAAGCAACAACAGAAGCAACCGAGTTCGCAGCAGCAATTGTCGAACTCGGCGACAAGATCGCAGCCTTGACCCTCAAGGAAGCCGTCGATCTTAAAAACTACCTCAAAGAAGCTTACGGTCTAGAACCTGCAGCGGGTGGCGCAGTCGTGATGGCTGGTCCTGCTGCTGAAGAAGAAGTCGAAGAAAAAACAAGCTTTGACGTGATCCTCACAGCTGTGGGTGGTCAGAAGATCAAGGTCATCAAAGCCGTCCGCGAAGCAACCGGTCTGGGGCTTAAAGAAGCCAAAGAACTCGTTGACAACGCTCCTAAGGCTGTCAAGGAAGGTCTTTCCAAAGACGAATCCGACAAGCTTGCTGAAATGCTTAAAGAAGTTGGCGCTGAAGTCGAAATCAAGTAATAGACTGCTTGATTCAAGACTCAGTCTTGCGATAAAAAATAAAACCGCTCGTGATTTTCACGGGCGGTTTTTTTTATGCGCATGGCGACTTGGCGGTTAAAATCAAAACGCAAAGCAAGCAAAATATGCTATCCTATCGCCCATGACATTATGCACGATCATTAAGAACGGGCGGGTCATTGATCCGCAGAACAATATCGACACCCTCTCCGATCTGGTCCTGAAAAACGGCAAGGTCGCATCAATAGGTACGGTCAGCAAACCTGATGCCGATGCAACGGTGATTGACGCGGGGGGGTGCATTGTCAGTCCGGGGCTAATCGACATTCACGTTCATTTCCGTGAGCCAGGCCAAGAAGATAAAGAGACGATCGCAACGGGGGCGGCCTCTGCTGTGGCGGGGGGGTTTACCAGCGTCTGTGTGATGCCTAATACGGTGCCAACACTCGATGATGCAGGGCGAATTGACTTTGTTTACAACCAGTCCGCCAAAGCAAACCTAGCGAATGTCTTTCCCGTCGGTGCGATCACCAAAGGTCGTGAGGGTAAAGAACTCGCTGAAATCGGACTCATGGCTAAAGCTGGGGCGGTAGGCTTTACCGACGATGGTTGCGCAGTCGCCTCAGCAGGCGTGATGGCCAAAGCCCTGCGATACATCCAGATGACCGGCAAGGTGATCATGCAGCACTGTGAAGACCCCGAACTTGGCGGTGGGGTCATGAACGCTGGCCCGCTTGCAACGAAACTTGGGCTTAAAGGTTGGCCTCGTGTGGCGGAAGAGCTCATCATCCAACGGGACATTCTGCTTAACCGTGAAGTGAGCGCCCGTTACCATGTGCAACATTTATCATCTGGTGGCAGTGTCGAAATAATTCGCCGCGCCCGTGAGAATGCTTGGGGCAAAGCACATATCACTGCTGAAGCTTCCCCGCATCATTTGCTTCTCACCGATGAATCTTGTGCTACCTATGACCCGATGTTTAAGATGAATCCACCGTTGCGTGAAAAGGCAGACATCCAAGCCATCAAACAAGGGATTAAGGATGGCGTGATCACCGTACTCGCAACAGACCATGCACCGCATACCAATGAAGAAAAAGCCCTGGAATTCCCCGCTGCTCCCTATGGCATCATTGGTCTTGATTGTGCGTTATCTCTTTACATTAAAGCGTTAATTGAAGATGGCACCATCGACTGGCCGCAGATGATTGCCATGATGACTTGCAATGGTGCACAACTTTGTGACCTGCATAGCAAGGGCCATCTAAGCGTTGGAGCAGATGCGGATGTCACGATTATTGATCCTAAAATGACATGGCAAATCGACAAAGAACAGTTTGCAAGCAAGAGTCGCAATTGCCCCTTTGAAGGGTGGCAGGTCACCGGTAGGGCGATCACCACCATCGTCGGTGGTGATGTGAAATTTAATCTTGCAAAAGATCGAATCAAGTAAGACACAAATTAAGTTACACACACACACACACACACATCGTCCCAATTTGCAAGGAGCTTGTCATGCGTCAATTGTTTCTATTGGTCCTAATTGCATTGATCCCCAGTATGGGGCTAGCGGATGAATCGGTCACTTCGGAGCCGACCTCTTTGCAGCGGATTGCTCAACTTGAAACGCGCGTTGCCCAATTAGAAGATCTGATTCGGCCACTGCTTATTGATTATGAAATCAAGACACGCCGTGCACAGAATAAACAGTTAGCCAAAGTGCGTATGCGGCAAGATGTAGACACTTACACACTAGCCCAACGCAAGGAAATTGAGAAGCTCTATCAGGCTGCGAATAGGAATTTTAGAGGCGCTGATGCCAAGGCAAATCTGCTCAAGGTCGTTGCGGATTATCCCAAAGCAAATCGCAGTGGTTGTGCGCTGGTTTATCTAGCGCAAACCAGCAAAGGTGATCCGCAGATTAATTACCTAAAGCTAGCGATTGAAAATTACAGCGACTGTTTTTATGGCAACGGCGTGCAAGTCGGTGCTTATGCTCGCTTGCTGTTAGCTGTCCGATGGGTCAATGATGGCAATCAGCAAAAAGCCGCCAAGCTCCTTGATGAACTAGCCAAACAGTACCCCCGGAGTTTGGATCACAAAGGCCAGCCGTTGGAATACAGCGTGACACAGCTACGAAAACGTGTGACAGCAATGGCAGTAGAGCCAGTAAAAAAATAGTTAATCAGAAGTTTTAGGCCGTACATTGATCATCTGGTGATCAATGGGGTGCTTCGCAGCGGACGGCACCTTCGGTCATGGCAAAGCTATTTTTTGCAGGGTAAACCATTTGCAGGTTCGTGAGCGTTCCGCTGCCGATAGGTTGTCCGGTGATGCCTTGTTGCAGTGACCAGTTCCAGAATTTCCATGTTCGTGGGAGGATGACGCCTGCGACGTTGACGTAGTTGTCATAGGTGATGGCATGGGGATGTTTTTCTGCTTTGTGGGCTTGGGTCCCGTAGGTAACGATGTATGCCATGGCTTTGAGCCATTTGGTCTTGGGATCGACATAGGCGATGTACCAGTCATCGGGGGTGTCTCCGACACCGGGAGAAAAGGTGAGTTTAGCTGCGGGGATTTGGCTTTGCCCCATGGGTAATAGGCCCATGTTTTGCAGGTGTGATCCGGGGTCGTTGAGTTTAAATGGCGAGGCGATAAAGTAAGCCCAAGTGAGTGCCGCAAAACGAGGTTTTTTGACTGACGCATTGGCAGGGGACATCCAGACCTCTTTCCCGTCATAGACGAGAACCACGCCATTGGTAAGTGTCAGTCGAACTTTACCTGCATAGCGGTCGGTTAGAATTTTGCCATCGACAATGAGATTGCCCCCGAATGAAACTTTGATGTCTGCTTGGATACAACGATTTGAACGCCAATGTTTTTTGCCATGTGCTTTTTCAACACGAAGTGCAAATGCGCGGTCGCTGGGCCCTTTGTTGATGCTTTGGGATTCTTGCTGGGTTTTAAGTTGTGGATGAGACATTGGGCTGGTGTTGCTCACATCAGGTTCGATGATGACGACTTGGGGTTTAGTTTTTTTGGGTGTTGGTTTGGCTTGTGGTGTTTGCTCCATCATGCCATCGGATAATGCTGCTGCGACATTGGGGGATAATTCGGTGATCACAATGGGCTTGTTATTCACTGTACTTGGAATGGGCGTTTGCACGGGCTGAGTCTGGGTCAGGAGTAAGTCGCCTGCTGGATCGTTTCGCTGGGGCGTAGATTGTTTGTTTTGACAGCCCAGAGCCAAGGTGACAAATGTGATGCATATTAGATAAGTGAACCAACGTGACATAATAATAGACCTTTCAGTACCAGCTATTTGAATTGCACATCATATCACAGGTTACCATCGTCGCAGTGAGATTATTTCACTGTCGGTCGTGTAAACGCAATGGCGCAGGGTCGTACAAGGCAGAGATTGCATGCGACATTTACCCGCCAAACAGATTTTGTTGTGCGGGGAACATTCCCTCGTCTTCAAAATATTTTAGTGCTTCTTCGGTGGATCGGAACCACTTGGTGCTCGTTTCGGTGATGAAGGGGGATGGATTTTTCTTGGGTTTCCAGACGACATAAACTTCCTTGCCATGCTCAAAGGCATGTTGCAGTTCCCGCTCAACGCCGCTCGATAGTCCGGGTACGCCACCGGGCAGTTCAGGCACCAGTGAAATAATCATGTCCGACTGGTCAATGAGTTTAAAGTCCCGTGCATAAATTTGGCCATCAATATCGCCCGCAATGTCGAGTACTTGCTTAACTGAAACGGGGATGGTTTCTTGACCCCCTGCAAATGAGCCTGCTTGCATATGAATAAAGTCTTTGCTGTGTTTTGCCGCATCAATTGCTTCATCTAGGAGCAGCTTTTCATCGACATCACCCGGATCAAACGCAATAAAATGTTTGGCAATCTCTGCTCGGAATGCGTCAATCTCTGCCATCACATCAGGCATGTTCACCACATGGGTCATTGGGAATGACGGGTAGACCGTCTTCATCTCTGGTCGATTGATCAAGCGATAACAGGTCTCAAGTGTTTCGTTGAGTCTGCCTCGTGAGAGGACATAAAATTGGTTGGAGCAACCTAATGCTTGGGCTGCCAGTTCGGTCGCCATGATTTCTTCTTCACGCCAGACCATTAGGTCCTTGAGTGTCGCATCAATGGTGTGTTCTTTATGCAGGCGGTGATCAACCACCTCGATATTATCCACTAGACAAATGAGCATGTCGGGCTTGAACTTTTGAAGCTGGTCAAAATCGAAGGCAGAGAACAAGCCATGCCGCCAGCGGAAGGTTGCATGGGTGTTGACGATGACGTTTTTTTGATCTTTAGAATCATTGATGATGTCTTTGAAGACTGAACGGCGTAGGCTGTTTAATCGTGATAGGGGTAGGTCGAGAATTCGCCCGGCTTTCACGTCTTGAGCTTCAGCGTACATCATGTTACCCACGTGATAGATGTCGATGTGATCTCCACGTTGGCCTGCAAAGTCCACGGTAGCGTTGAGATAATTTTTTTTGTCCATTCCAACTTGGCCGGTGATGATTGCACGCATGCGACAAGGCTCCTAGTATGGTTCCGACGAACGGAAGCTGACTGATTAATGAAAAATAAGCTCGCAACAGTCACTGGAGCTTGTAATAGACGCTCGTAGCTGTCATGATAATAGCAATTCTTTAACCACCATACCCCCGGGAGATAAAAAAATGCCTGCTGGAATTTTACTTGTCGTTTTGATTGGCGTGGGACTTGTTGCCCTTTTTGTTTGTGCGCTACTTTTTAAGTTCATTGGACTATGGATTCAGGCTTATACTTCCGGAGCCCGTGTCCGGATGGTGGACTTGATTGGCATGTGGTTTCGCAAGGTTGATCCACGTGAAATGGTGGAGGCTCGGATTCAAGCCGTCCGTGCGGATTTAGATATTTCGACAGATCTCTTGGAAACACATTACTTGTCAGTGGGCAAAAAACGTGGCCGCGTATTGCGCGTGGTGAACTCTTTGATTGCAGCAGACCGTGCTGACATTGAACTGGACTGGAAGGTCGCATGTGCAATTGATCTTGCG
>JAESSU010000515.1 GCA_016763955.1 Phycisphaeraceae bacterium
CCGTTAAGCAGTGAGTCGTAACTGGTGTATCCAAGCTGCAAAAATGTCAGCATGGCTGCGCGATTGATCGAGGGCGTTTGGATTGTGAGCAAAGGTGGAATCTGGCTGGCAAAGAGAATACTCTTATCTGTCTGACGAATGAACAAGGGTTTTTGTCCGATGCGGTCGCGGGCAAGGAGCAACTTTTTTTCGCTGTCATCCCAAAGTGCAAAGCTAAACATGCCTCGCAGCCGTTTGGTGAAATTCGGCCCCCATTGACGGTAGGCAAAGAGCAGCACTTCAGTATCACTGTGATTCGACTGGAACTGATGGCCTAAGGATTCGAGCTGACTTCGCAGTTCACGGTGATTATAAATTTCGCCGTTGAAAACCACTGTTAGCGCACCATGCCCGCTAGCCGCGACGGCCTGCATGGGTTGCAGACCGCCTTTAAGGTCAATGATACTCAGACGTGTGTGACCTAAAGCACAGGGGCCTGCGATACGAATTTGTTCGCCATCGGGCCCGCGGTGGCGGACATAATCCAATAGATGATGCACGTCCAGTTCGGTGGAACGTTTGTCATCAAATCGAAGAATGCCTGCTATGCCGCACATGGTGTTTGGACTTTCTACTTAACGGGAAACGATTAGCAGGATCACTCCTTGATTGCATCAACTTTTAGTGATGGGGCAAGTCGCAAATGCAGTTCTTGCAATTGTGCTTGATCCACCAGTGATGGAGCTTGTGTCATCAGGTCCGCACCATTTTGCGTTTTAGGGAACGCAATTACGTCACGGATGTTCGTTGTGTTTTCCAGATGCATAATCAGACGGTCAAGTCCTAGTGCAATCCCGCCGTGTGGTGGAGCACCAAAGCGAAGTGCATCAAGTAGGAAGCCGAACTTCACAGCAGCATCTTCTTTTGAGATGCCTAGCAAGCTAAAGACCTTGGACTGCGTTTCTTTGTCATGAATACGAATGGAGCCTCCGCCAAGTTCCGAGCCATTGAGGATGATGTCGTAGGCTAGTGAACGAACCTTGCCCGGATCGGTATCCATTAGGTGCATGTCTTCTGGATTAGGTGCAGTAAAGGGGTGATGCAGGCTATCGAAACGATTGTTTTCTTCGTTCCATTCCACGAGTGGGAAGTCTACAACCCAGAGCCATTTCCATTGGCCCGGTTCGATCATGTTGAGTTGGCGGGCAACTTTCACACGCAGTTCGCCTAGGACACGGTGGACGATGGTGGATTTTTTGTCTACACCAAAGCAGATGAGGTCGCCGTCTTTGGCTCCCATTTTTTCGATGAGTTGTTCGGTGATCGGTTCGAGGAATTTAGCAATGCCGGTGGCAAGTTTGCCGCCATCAATTTTAGTCACAGGCATGCCGCCTACGCCAAATTGTTTGACCCATTCTGCAAGCTTATCCGTTTCTTTACGACTCATGCTCGCACCGCCGGGGACACAAATTGCTTTGACAATCCCGCCGTCGTCAATTGCGCCTTTAAAGACTTTAAAGTCGGTCTGGCTGGCAAGGTCGCTAATGTCCACCAGCTCCATGCCAAATCGTAAGTCCGGGCGATCGGAACCAAAACGGTTGATCGCTTCTGCATAGGTCATGCGGTCGATCTTAGGCACATCAACGTCTAACACTTGCTTCCAAATGTCCCGGGTGAGACATTCGATGGAGTCCATCACCTCGTCTTGATTAACGAAGGACATTTCAACGTCCAACTGAGTGAATTCTGCTTGACGGTCTGCACGTGGATCTTCATCACGGAAACAGCGAGCAATTTGGAAATATTTTTCCAGGCCTGCGACCATCAGAATTTGCTTAAATAACTGCGGACTCTGGGGCAGCGCGTAGAAGCTGCTTTCTTGTAATCGTGAGGGAACCAAGAAGTCACGGGCACCTTCTGGCGTGGACTTACATAGGAATGGCGTTTCGATTTCTAAAAATTCATTGCTATCAAAATAATCACGCATGATCTTAGTCACACGGTGACGCGTCTTGAGGATCTGCTGCATACGCTTCTGACGCAGGTCAATGTAGCGGTAGCGAAGACGGGTTTCTTCACCGACTTTTGCGGCTTCATCTGGCGTGAAGGGAGGCGTGTCAGATTTATTGAGAATTTCAAGGCTGGTTGCTTCGATTTCGATATCACCGGTTTCGAGTTTGGGGTTAGCCATACCTTCTTCACGGGCAATACAGTTGCCTTGAACCCAGATGACGTCTTCATTACGCAGACGGTTAGCCGTTTCATGTAGCTGCTCATTGGTAGGGCGGAAGACGAGTTGCGTGATGCCGTTGCGGTCACGGAGGTCGATGAAAATCACCCCGCCGTGGTCACGGTATTTATTGACCCAACCCGCTAGAGCGACGGTTTGGTTGACGTGGGTTTTGCGCAATTCTCCGCAGTGATGCGTGCGTGCCTGCATGAGCTTATATTCCTTCACGGGGTTGGGTTCGTAGTCGATTCATTCAAAGAAAGACAATGATACCAGTTGCAGCAAAATCATGCACCCCCGGAACCCCCCCGGAACCTCTCCGGAATTCCCCTGGAACTCCCCCCAGAACTCGCTCAACCCGGAATTTGCCACTGCGTCTATCGGGTGTTTTTCAGTTGATTGTTTAACACCAAGTACACGAAGGACACGAAGGTGAAAACCGTTTTTGTAAAAAATTAGAGGCAAAACTTCAATTCCCCCGTCTCAAAACTTTGTGTCCTTTGTGACCTTCGTGTTCTTCGTGTTAAAAATAGGTTCCTGCCAACACCCTGAAAGACTCAAATTACAAGCCCCGCACTGCGACCTGCTATCATGCTCGGATGTTGCTCATTGGTTCGACATCTATTTTGGGTTATCACATGGTCAAGCTTGCTAGCGAGCAGATCGTGCCTGTGTGTCATGTGAAAAGTGATGCATGGGCTGCGGGTTCAGTGCAGGTGGATATGGATGATCCGTTGGCGTTAGCTGAGGTGGCGAGCAAGTATCCAGGGCAGACGGTGGTGTATGCTCATGCGGTTTGTAATGTTAATAAATGTGAGCGAAATCCGAATTGGGCTCATCAGGTGAATGTCGAAAATCTCCGCCAGTTCCTTGAGCAATTGCCCCAAGGTGTGCGGTTGGTTTATTTGTCCTCGGATCATGTTTTTGGTGATGGGGGGGACTGTGATGAAACCACATTACCTAAACCTATTAGTGTGTATGGGCAAACGCGCGTTGCAGCTGAAACGTTGGTTTTGCAACGTGCCAATAGTCTTGTGATTCGCAGTAGTCTTGCTTTGGGCGATTCACATAATGGCCGGTCGGGACATTGGAACTGGTTGAATTTTCGTCTTAAACGCGGCTTGCCGGTGACGCTTATTACCGATGAAGCTCGCACCACGGTTTGGGCGCCGGAGGCTGCTTGGCGAATCATGGAGTTGACCCATAGTTCAGCGACGGGCATGGTTCATCTTGCTAATAATCTGTATTGCTATCGTGATGCGTTAGCGAAACAGTTGTGTGAGATTGCGGGCCTTGAGCCACGGCTAAAATGGGATCAACGAGTCAATCAGAGCTATCCACATCTTGGGCAAGTCCGGTTGATCTCAAACCGCAAGGAAGGTCAGTTAACGATCAATCCACTCGAGCAAATTCGTCTTCATGTTGAGTCGGGAACGCAGATTGTTTAAGCGGACTTTGAGTGTCGCCAAGTTACAAATCGAAAAAACAGGTACGTTCCGAAATGCTCAAAAAAACTTCCGGGGTGGGGGCTAGTCGGGGAGGCTTGGGGCGGCTCCTTGGGCATACTCATATCGATAGTATTTTGTTTTCAGTGGAGCGGGAACTGTTCGATAGCATGTTGGGCAGATTTTATCTGTACGAGGCACACGGATTTTAGTCTTATTCATTGAGTAACAAATGTCTTGCAACAGCTTACTGCAAACCTGACAACAATCGTTAGGGATACTGTCTTGAGAATATGAACGGGGCATGTTTCTCTCCTAAATTGCCTGCTAGTACATGCGCGTAACCCCGCAAGGTGGACTTGCGCGGTGGCATTGGTCTAGCCGTGTTCAACACATTGAACACACTGATTAACTTCCCATGTCAAGGCCGGCGGGGATTAAAGCCTGAAAGTCCTGACGGACACGGTAGGACAGGCTGCCGGTGCGATACTAATGCGTTAAGCATTATACATGATCGTTCTGTTTGGATGCAACGAAAACATTTCGAATCAAATCAAAGGAGATACTCACAAGCATGAATGTGTTAACGTTCAAGGAGTTGTTCGACGACCTGTTGAGGATTTTCTGAGCCACAGACCACGCTGCTCACTGCAATTCCTTGCACGCCTGCTTCAATAAGTTGAGGCAAGCAAGTTGTATCAATTCCGCCGATCGCAAGGTGCGGGAGCTTGTCCCATTGGCGATAAGTCTTGAGATAGGCTGGCCCGACAATCAGAGGTTTGTGTTTGGTGGTGGTGGGGAACATGGGGCCGACTCCACAATAATTAGCACCGTCTTCATAGGCTTGTTGTGCATCAGCTAAGTTGCTTGTGCTCACACCAATAAGTAATTGGTGGCCGACGAGTTTGCGCACTTGGGGACAAGGTAAATCTGATTGTCCAAGATGCACGCCATGGGCACCTGCAAGCATTGCAATGTCCGGCCGGTCATTGATGATGACGCTGACACCTGCGGGTTGGGCGGTCTGAACAAGCCAGCAGGCACGTCGCAACAGTTCGCTTGCATCAAGTGTTTTTTCACGCAGTTGAATGCAGTCTGCACCGCCTGCGATGACAGCTTGGGCGACGGCTTGCCAATTGCCGTCTTTGCAGAGATGTTCACTAATTAGGATACAGAGTTTCCACTGTCTGCTGAGCGTGGGAAGTAAACGTGAGGCAAGTTGTTTTTCAATGTTGTACCCACGGTATCGCAGCTGTTCTAGCAAAGCAGGGGCGGGACACTTTGGCAGTGTCTTGGCATATTCTTCCATCGCTCGCAGGGCTTCGGAGAGGCGTTTGCCTGCTGCAATGACCACATCATTAACGTTCGTGCGTGAGGTTTCGCTATCGAGTGTGATTTGCGTGCCCACGTCGTTGGGTGTGTCCCGATGCAGTGATAGGTCAATGGGGAGGGTTGCGATTGCTGTTGCAAAATCATGTCGCAGAGATTTGATTATTTCGCTTAGTGATGCGTCATCAAGAAGGAACCGCGAAGCTTCTTCCATGACGCGCATTGCTTCACGGGCGCGATTGGCATTTGCGTCAAGAATTCTGGCGACATGATTCATAGCTTATTCCGCAGTAGCCTCAGCGCCTTCGGGGGGTTCGCTGAGTTGTGTCGCTTTTTTGTGAGCATAGATCAAATATAAATTCCGCACATAAATCCCCCAGCCGGTGGCTTGACCGAGGATGCCTACGACATCCTTACGCCAGATGAAATACGTGATGAGCATTGATGCGCCGATTAGACTCATCCACCAAAACGCGGTGGGGACAACGGAACGTTTGGACTTTTCGCTGGCAATCCATTGCACGATCATTCGGCCGGTAAAAAGTACTTGCCCTAGTAATCCGATGGCAACCCAGACCATGCCCAGCGGACTGGTGATGTTGAAGATGGTCTTCATCCAATTGCGGTTGCTCTGGTCCTTGACGATCATTTGTGTAAATGCGTCAGGGGAGAGTGATTCTTGGTGACCGTCACGGAATTGGACGTGATATTTTTGAGTGCCATCCATATCAGGCTGGATGACAATTTTGCTCACATCCTGAA
>JAESSU010000516.1 GCA_016763955.1 Phycisphaeraceae bacterium
TAGTTATGCGGACCGGTAGTTCAGCTGGTTAGAATGCCGGCCTGTCACGCCGGAGGTCGCGGGTTCGAGTCCCGTCCGGTCCGCCAATTACTTCCTAATTCAGGGCTATTGAGCACTTTTTTATTCTCTACCCACCAATCTACCCACCAATCTACCCACCATCATTTTGCTATATCACTTTATTATGCCCCCACCCCCGGGGTACCCCCACTTTTCTCAGATGGGACTCCGATATATAGGTATTACTAATTCGCTCGAACGAAGGGTAAAAATATTTTTTGCAAAAAAAATCACGCATTAATGAAGCTGGCCTTGTGGTGATTCGATTTCAAAGTGGAAATCGGGTGTCTGGTAGCTGATCTTGGTAGTTGCGCTGAATGACCGCTGTCGACTGTTAGGAAAACTTCCCAATTAGTAATCTCAGTGTATACTTTGTCCGATAATCAAGTTATAAAAATTAACTAACACTGAAATTTGATGCGCTTTATCCTGAGAAGTCTCAACCAACTGAAAGCTACTTAAGTAATTTGCAATTGAAATTTGCAAAGCTGAGTGAATTTTTTCGCTCTTGATTCTGTGCTTGGGCAATACATTTCCAATATTTTGGATTTCAACAGGAGTTATCTTGAGATCAATAGTTCATACAAACAGAGCATCAGTTGAACTCACCAAATTAACTTATCAAATGTATTCAAGATTTGGCCTGGCGTTTCACTCTTCCGTACATCATCCCTCAATAAATATGGACATCACATGGATTGCATCAGAGTAATACCAACCAATGACAATGATGTTTATGTTGGAACTTGTCATGATGATCAGTATGTTGGAACTTCTAATGATGAGCGGATTCATGGTTTAGAAGGTAATGACAACCTTAATGGGGGAGGTGGGTCCGACACTATTGTTGGAGGTGATGGCAACGACACCTTAGTTGGCGGTCTTGGAGATGACCAGCTGGTGGGAGATGATGGCAACGACACCTTAGTTGGTGGTCCTGGAGATGACTTTCTGTCGGGCGGCCAGGGTAATGATTCCCTACTAGGTGGACCTGGTAACGACGTATTGGATCCGGGGGAGGGAGACAATAGTGCATATGGTGGAGAAGGCAATGATGTTTTCGCTATAAGGTCGGGCAGCGGTATAATTGACGGGGGCGAGGGTTTTGATGTACTTGATTTCAGGTCCCAAATAGGCTGGTTTGTAGATTTGCTCGCAGGCACAGCTATTTCATCCGTAGGTCAGTTAAAGGTAACTGGGATAGAGTATGTTCGTGGTACGTCATTCGATGATGAGCTCATAGGTAGTGAGCTGCCTGAAACATTAGCTGGCGGCGGCGGCTCAGATATAATAAGAGGCGGTGGCGGAGATGATATTATCTCTGGCGAAGCAGGCAACGATACCCTGGCAGGAGGCCAGGGGTCCGACACCCTGAGGGGAGGTCCCGGGGATGACCGACTGGATGGAGGAGCTGATAACGACGCACTATACGGCGATGAGGGCAACGATACCCTCTCGGGTGGTGATGGTGATGATATTCTGTCTGGCTTTGATGGCGATGACTCGCTAGCAGGAGGAGCTGGTAACGACTCACTAGAAGGCGATGTGGGCAACGATACCCTCTCGGGTGGTGATGGTGATGATTTCCTTTGGGGTGGGGAAGGAGATGATCTCCTTAAATGGAGTGGCGGCAATGATACTATATATGGAGGCGCGAGGTATTCACCAGCTCTCGAATCTGGCGACGATAAGCTTGAACTCCCAGGGAGCGTAGATGACTATAAATTACGCGTCTCACTTATCTCCCACGAGTCCTATTACGGCGACGAACCCACTTTAGTAATAACCAATATTGAAACAGGCGAGAAAGCCGAAGTCCGCGACGTCGAATGGTTGCAATTTGACGATCTGCTTTTAGAAGCAGATTACACATTATCTAATACCCCGCCAACTGAGGCAGAGCTTGAGTATTTCTCCAAAGTCCTAGCCTACAACAATGGTCTTCGTGATTCAGGCAACTGGGAGGGTATCCAGGAAATTTGGAGTAATTACACTGGGTACGCTATCGACCAGGTTTTTTCTCTAGGCTCTTTTGTTGCAGTGGGATTAAAAGGCATAGGGTCGGGGGAAACGGCAAAAGAGCCCGTTCTCGTAATTCGAGGGACCTTGCCTCCAGGTCCTAATTTACAGCTATTCGAAGCTCTGGTCGATTGGTACGAAAACGCAGATCCCGAGGGAATAGGACACACGGAATTTTATGACGCATGGGAGTCCACTGGATTAAAGGATTGGCTTGATGCCAATGAGATTACGCATGTTACTGGCCACAGTCAGGGAGCTGCACAGGCTCAGTTGCTCGTAGCAGAGGCCACTAATGCTGGAATCAATATTGGAAACCTGGTCACCTTTAACTCACCAGGTATCAATCCAGCCGCCGCCAAATTAAATGTTGCCTTTGTGGAATCGATCAAGCACTACGTTACCAGCGGCGATATAGTACAACTGGGCGGCACAAATTTTTTACCAGGCGAAATATACCGCTATAACTTCGACGCCGGATTTAACCCGCCAGTTAATCCCGGGGGGACTCCGTTTGACAACTTTATTGCAGGTGCTGGCGGTGTTCTTGACTTCATTCTAGCGAGTCATTCTAACCACTGGGCTAATACTGAACTTTACGGAAACCCCTACCTTAACGATCCGAGCAAAATATTTTTTCAAGTAGTCAATGAGGATTTTACGGGAACCCTAACACATTCGGAATATGAGTCCCCCCTTTTTAACTACCTTGATTCAGGTGGTAAGCACGATACAGAGTATTTAAAGTTTGTACTCACCATGAATTTAATCGGCAAGCTTATCGAGAAGGTCGAGGGTGATTGGACAAATCCGGGTATAGCAGAGTCGTTGATCTACAGGGGATCAGCCGAAGGAACACGCTCGGGTGGTATAGATACTTTTTTAGAAGCCCTACCTTTACTATTTAAGTATGCAGTGGAAAATCCTGGCGTAATCGCGGACAAGGTTGCATCGTTCGCCATTGAGGCAATTATCTACGCAGGTGAAGTCGCTAAAGAATGGGGCGAGGATGCCTGGGATTCAATTCTGAATTGGACACAAGAACACTGGGATGCAATATCCGATTGGACAGCGGAAGTTTGGGACCGCACCAAAATCTTCGCCACTGAGTTTTGGGAATTAACGGTTACCACGGGAAAAACCTTATTGGATGCAATTGAATCGTGGTCTGAGACAGCCTGGGAAGCTGTTTCGGAGTGGGGAGCCGAACAGTGGGAGAATGTGGCAAGCTGGTCGGCGGAGACCTGGCAAAAAACAGTAGATTTTACTGATGCAGTATGGGAGGCCACCAAAAGCGCTGGCGAAGCGATTTTCGATGCGATCGAGAACGCTGCAACGACAACACTAAATACGATCATTGATTTCTTTGAAGGCCTGATTCAGGACGGCTACGTTGAAGGTGCATCGCTCTATGTTGATCTCAACGGCGACGGCATACCAAACCTGGGTGAGGAAACTGGGTTGCTGTCTGACGAGAATGGTGTTGTATCGGGTGCGATCATTCTTGACGCTCCACTAATCGCTATCGGTGGCACTAATGTTGACACCGGACTCAGCAACATTCTTATTTTGTCGGCACCGACCGGTTCCAGTGTAATCAATCCACTAACGTCTCTTATTCAAACAGCAGTAAGCACGCAAGGGATCACGGTCGAAGAAGCTGTGGAGGTTGTAAAGGGCGGGCTGGGGATCAGTGAAGGGATCGATCCACTGACCTATGACCCCATTGCTGATGAAAACCTGGAAATCCAGGCGGCAGTGGTACAGGTGGCTGCCCTGGCAATCCTCAGTGGTAACAAGCCTACCGCCTTTGCCGAGATTTTTACGATCATGCAGAATGCCGGTGGCACGGTTGTTGACCTGTCTGATCCGGACACTATCGGTCAGATATTCGACCTGGATACACTAGATGAAGAGATTCAGCAGGTCGCAGATGTAATCGAGTCCATAGGTAATGCACAAAGCCTAGTGGAAATTACTGCCCTACAGGCAGACGCTCTTGCTGATCAGCCTTCAGGCATATTTGTTGAAGGTAATGAGCTTTCAAATGCACTAATAGGTCTCAACGGCGACGACACCCTGGTGGGCCACGGGGGTAACGATTTGTTGGTTGGCGGAGACGGAAATGACTCGCTTGTAGGTTCAGCTGGCAACGATGTGCTGGAAGGACAGAACGGTGATGACACGCTTGACGGCGGTGAAGGATCGGATGCTGCTCGCATTCTCGCCCCTAGGGATAACTTCACTATCACTGACCTGGGTGATGGCGTATTTCAGATAAGAGATGACATCGGCGCGAACGGAACAGATACCCTCCGCAATGTGGAAGCCGTTTTATTTGATGATGTCGCCGTGCGCCTGATCGGAGTTAACAGTCTCCCTACGGGGTCAGTGGTAATCAGTGGCACAGCACGACAGGGGCAGATCTTGACAGCGTCCCATGACCTTGACGATGTAGACGGCGGAATCGGACAGATCAGTTACCAGTGGTATGTCAACGACGAATCCATAGAGGGTGTTACTGGTGCAACCTACCAGCCAGGCGAGCAGGATATTGGCAAACAGATCACAGTGACTGCCAGCTACACAGACGGGCTTGGCGCCGCTGAAAGTGTGACCAGCGCTGCCACGAATCCGGTTCAGGACGCGAGTATATTGCTGCACGGTACAGAGGAGGCTGATTATCTTCTGGGCTCAGTGGGCAATGACACGTTGGAAGGTCTGGGTGGTCGGGACACCCTTGAGGGCTCGGGAGGTAACGATACACTGATTGGCGGTGACGACATCGACAGCGCAGTATTCGGCGGTGGGATCAATGATTACTCAGTCTTTAAAACTGAAGAAAGCATTAAAGTCGAAAGCTCAGCGTCTTTCAAAATTAGTTCCTTAGACGAGATTGAGAGGATCCATTTTGATGACGTTTCCCTCGCCTTCGATCTCGATGGTAATGCCGGAAAAATGGTCAAACTACTTGGTGTCATGCTTGGCAAGGATAACTGGTATGACAAGCAAGAGATCGGCATAGGGTTAGATCAACTTGATAACGGTACGGTTAGTTATGAAGCCATGATGGATCAGTGGTTCAGTAAAATTCTCGGGCCCAACCCAAGCAACACACAAGTTGCTGGTCTGATTTTAAACAACCTTAA
>JAESSU010000517.1 GCA_016763955.1 Phycisphaeraceae bacterium
AACGCCGTCGCCGTCGTCGCGGCCGTGGACGTGGGCGAGATCAAAATCGTGAATCACATGATGGTGAACCACAAAACGGCGATTCACAAAACGCTGAATCACATGAAGGTGAGTCTTCACACAATCAGCCCTCAGGTCAACAATCAGATCGTCAATCTCAGCCGCAACGTGCGCCAGACAATCGTCCAGAAGACCGTTCAGACGCACCGCGTGAATCCAAAGACGTGCCGAAAGACGATTCTCCACCTAAGTCCCGTCCAGGGGGCCGAAATCAGAATCGCAATCGACGTCCCCGACTGTCGCTAGACACACCGACATCTGACAACAGACAGCCAAAGCCAAAGCCGCAGCCAAAGCCAAAGCAGCGGCAGGATGACATAAAGCCCCAAGTAAAAAAACAACCTAAGGAACAGCCCAAGGAACAGCCCCAAAAGCAAGCTCCCGTCTCGGTTGTCAGTGAAGACAAGACTCAGGACAAACCCAAGACCACTAAAAAGAAAGTGACTCGCAAGAAAACAACTCGGAAGAAGACCACTAAGAAGGTCGCATCCAAGGCTGATTCGAGCGAGCCAGTGGCACAACCGGTTTCTTCTGAATCGTCTCAAGACAAGCCTGCTAGCCGTGGGTACACCAACCCTCGTCGTAAGCGGTCAACAAAAAAAGCGACCTCCGTTAAGAAAACAAGTCGTACAAATACCAATGCCCCTTCAGTAGAGACCCCCCCTAAGCCCTCAACGCCCCAGTAATGTAATGACAGGTATTTTGCAATGAATTGCAACGAACAGACACCCCCTAATGTTTCCCAGGATCGCTCACAAAAGCGCCGCCTAATTATTCTGGGCTCCACCGGGAGCATTGGCGTAAACACCCTTGATGTGGTGACACATCTGCAAGGCACTGCCCATGCCTTGGAGGTTGTCGGCTTAGCTGCTGGGCGCAATGTCAAACGTCTCATCGAGCAGGCTAAAGCTTTTAATGTTAAGCATGTCGCCATCGCCGATGCGACATTGGCTAACGAATTACGCGCAGCACTTGCGGGCGTGACAGTCTTTGCAGGTGAGCAATCTGCGTTGGAGCTTGTCGAATCGGTTGATGCTCAAGAACTCGTCTCAGCGGTGGTGGGCGGTGCAGGATTGCCTGCAACGATGTGTGCTGCAAAACGGGGCATGACCATCGGGCTTGCCAATAAAGAAACGCTTGTCGCTGCGGGATCATGGGTAACGCCTGCCATTGACAAATACAATGCCACGCTCATTCCGATTGACAGTGAACACTCCGCTATTTTTCAGTGTCTTGAAGGCCAGCAAAAGCAATCCGTCAAACGCATTGTGCTCACCGCTTCAGGCGGGCCATTTCGCACTGCAACCAAAGAGCAGATTGAAAATGCCACCGTCAAAGACGCGTTGAATCATCCGACATGGGACATGGGGCCCAAGATCAGTATTGACTCAGCCACGATGATGAACAAAGCTTTGGAGATCATTGAAGCGCACTGGCTTTTTGGTCTGCCTGCGGACAAGATTGATGTGATCATTCACCCAGAATCCATTGCCCATAGCTTTGTGGAATTCGAGGATCACTCGATATTAGCCCAGCTTGGCCCCCCGGACATGCGCACGCCGATTCAATATGCTTTAACTTACCCGCAACGGCTTGTGGGGTGTAGTCGGTATATGGATTGGACACAGCTAAGTCAGTTAACGTTTGAGCCCCCTGATCATGAACGATTTGGTGCATTGAAACTTGCTTATCAAGTGATCGATGCGGGCGGGACTGCGGGAGCGATTTTCAATGCCGCTAATGAAGCTGCTGTCGATGCGTTTTTAAATGAGCGCATCCGCTTTGGACGCATCACACAATTAGTCGCCCAATCGCTTCGCGCAATTCCGGTCGTGCCAGTGGATCGTTTGCAAACCGTAATTGATGCGGATCAGCAAGCTCGAGAATATGTGAACAATATGGTTAAGAAAACAGTAGTAGAGACTAAAGGCTAGTCTCTAAAGGAAATTTGACGACATGATAGCATCTCTGTTTGACAACATTATCCCAACCTTGGGCATTATCTTAGGTTTTGGATTCATCATTTTCGTCCACGAACTAGGGCACTTTCTCGTCGCTAAGGCGGTTGGGATTAAGTGTACGCAGTTTGCCATCGGCTTTGGGCAAAGTCTTCTAACCTTCCGTAAAGGCCTTGGCCTGCGTGTGGGATCAACTGAAGAGGAATATGACACGCGTCTTAAAACCCATGCGTTAAAAACACTGGGGCAAACAGATGATGAAGATGAAGACTCGGAAATACCCGAAGCTGCATTGGAAGCATCCCGCGTTGCACTGGACTTAGGTGAAACCGAATATCGTCTTAATTGGATGCCCTTAGGCGGATACGTCAAAATGCTCGGTCAAGAAGACATGGATCCTTCTGCACAAAGTGCCGATCCACGATCCTTTAACCGCAAGCCCGTCTGGGCTCGTGCGTGTGTCGTGAGTGCAGGCGTGGTGATGAACCTGATCTTTGGCCTGCTGTTTTTTGTCATCGCATTTTTAGCGGGCGTGGACTTCCCCCCTGCTGTTGTCGGAGCGACGGATCCCAATGGCGTTGCCGCAGCAACCTATCCCATTGAACATCCCAATGATGAAAATTACAAAGGCCTTCAACCCGGCGACAAAATTCTGAGTATCGATGGCGATCAAGTCACCGACATGATGCAGGTCGCGATCAAGGTTGCACTGGCCAATCCAGAGGCACAACTCAATATGGCCATCCAACGTGATGGCGTTGAAACCCCCCTTCATTTTGTGATGAAGCCCAAACTCAGTAACCGCTCCCAACAACTCCTAAGCCTAGGCATTGAACCGCCTATGTCTCTAGAAGTATTTAAACCTGCCAAGGGCGATCAACTCCCCGACGCGCTGACCCAAGCCGCCGTCCAAGTGGGCATGAAAGTCACTGCCATTGATGGCCAAACCATCAGCCGATTTGACCAACTCATGAAATCGGTCAAAAACTCCAAAGGCAAAGAGATCCACATCACCTTCCGTGATCAAGCAGGCAATACCGCAAAACTGATCACCCAAGCCACCCCCGCATTATCAACACAACCCGATGATGCTCACATGAACCTTGCAGGCATCGTCCCAGCCACCCAAATCAACCGTGTGCTCAAAGGTTCACAAGCAGATGAACTAGGGATTCAAGCAGGGGACATCATTGCCAACCTAGGCAACATCCCTTGGCCCACATGGGAAGATATCCTCAACACCTTTAGCCCAGACACCGCAACAAACGCCTCAACCTTCAGCGCCGATGCTTCTTTAACCTTAAACGTTTGGCGTGAAGGGAAAATCATTGGCATGGGCAGTGTCCAACCCTCACGAGGCAAGCTCGGTGTCGGGCGGGAATTTGTCCCCAACCATGTCATCGTCAGCCGTGTACTAGAAAACTCAGCCTTTGCACCCTTAAACCTGATCCCCGGATCAATTATTAAAAGTGTCAACGAAGTCCCTATCAACAACTTTGGTGACTTGCAGATTGCACTTCAATTATTAGCCCAAAATCCTCAAAGCCAGTCCGTCGAAGCTTTCATCGGCTATGAACTTAACATCAAAGGCAAGCCCGCTTTCGTCAACAAAGTCAACTTCGACCAATCGTCACTTGAGCAACTTCAAAAAGCATCATGGACCCTGCCCCTTGAACTGGCAATGGTGTTCGGCCCACAAAAAATCCGGATTCAAGCGGACAATCCAATCGAAGCTATCGGCTTAGGGATCACCAAGACCCATCAGTTCATGGTGCAAACCTACATCACCCTAGCCCGTCTCTTTCAAGGTTCCGTTAAAGCCAAGCATCTGCGAGGCCCCATAGGGATTCTCGACGAAGGCCGCCGCATTGCACGACAAGGCTGGCCGTACCTAATGTTCTTCCTTGGACTCATCAGCGTGAACCTAGTGGTGATCAACTTCTTGCCCATCCCCATTGTCGATGGCGGATTAATGGTGTTCCTCATTATTGAAAAAATCAAAGGCTCACCCGTGAGTGCCAAAATCCAAACCGCAGCGATGGTTCTTGGACTAGTTCTTATCGCAGGCATATTCCTGGTGACTTTGTATTACGACTTCTCTCGTCTTGAATTCATCCAGAATATGATGAATAAACTTTTCTAAACAACTCGAATATAAAATATATAAAAAAGAAGCCCTGCTCAATGAGCAAGGCTTCTTTTTTTTTAGTAAAAGATGCGGGAAGTGACGCAGTCAATTCCTGCGGGGATGGTAGATCATGTTTGCAAACCGCTTAGAAGAAACCCAGGCGGTTCTTGTCATAGTGAATCAAGATATTTTTAGTATTGCGATACGCATTTAAGGTCGCCTTATGCGTCTCACGACCAATACCTGAAAGCTTATAGCCACCAAACGAAGCATGCGCAGGATACAAGTGATAACAGTTCACCCATATCCGCCCTGCTTGGATTCTTCGGGAAGCTTTATGACACTGATACATGTCACGAGACCAAACCGCAGCACCTAAACCATAAGGGGTGTCGTTGGCAATGCTAATTGCTTCTTGATCCGTTTTGAAAGTCGTCACTGAAACCACAGGGCCGAAAATTTCCTCTTGGAAGACACGCATTGAATTGTCCCCCTTAAAGACCGTCGGTTCAATGTAGTATCCATTATCCAATCCCTCGACTTTACGAGCACCGCCGCCAGCAAGCACGGTCGCGCCTTCCTTCTTGCCAATCTCAAGGTAAGAAAGAATTTTGTCATATTGTCCGTTGGATACTTGAGCACCAATCATCACCGTGGGGTCTAGCGGATGACCGACCTTGATGGCTTGAACACGCTTAAGTGCTTTTTCCATGAACCGGTCGTAGATGGATTCGTGAATCAATGCACGCGATGGGCAGGTACACACTTCACCTTGATTTAAGGCAAACATCACAAAACCTTCGATCGCTTTATCAAATAACGCGTCATCTTCTGATGCGATACTTTCAAAGAAAATGTTCGGCGATTTGCCTCCAAGTTCCAAAGTCACAGGAATGATATTTTCAGCGGCGGCTTTGGCAATGGTGCGCCCGGTATTGGTTTCACCGGTAAAGGCAATCTTGGCAATGCGTGATGAACCTGACAAGGCTGCTCCCGCTTCTGGGCCATAACCATTAACAACGTTAATGACGCCTGCGGGAATCACGTCTTGAAGCAACTCCATCATCACCATGATTGATGCAGGGGTTTGTTCAGCAGGTTTTAAGACCACGCAATTACCCGCAGCAATGGCTGGTGCAATTTTCCATACTGCCATGAGCAATGGGAAGTTCCAAGGGATGATCTGTCCGACCACACCCAAAGGCTCTTTAATTTCCATGGAGACGGTATCCGCATCAATGTCCGAAACCTCATTGGTTTCAGCGCGAATGACGCTGGCAAAATATCGGAAGTGATCAACCGCCAACGGGAGATCCGCAGCGGTGGTTTCGCGAATGGCTTTGCCGTTTTCCCATGATTCAACGGCAGCTAACCGTGGCAAATTCGCCTCAATCACATCTGCCATTTTGTTAAGCACGCTGCTTCGCTGGGCAACAGAGATGCCCGCCCATTGATCCTTAGCTGCATGTGCTGCATCAAGGGCCAATTCCACATCAGCCACTTGCGAACGAGCGACACGTGTAAACACCTTGCCATCAATAGGAGATGCGTTGTCGATGTATTGACCGGACACTGGGGGTACAAATTGACCCCCAATAAAATTGTCATACGTATCTTTAAATTGCGGAATTTCAAAATCCATAAGGCCTCCTTTTATCTGTTGTTTACAACCATTGAATCAATCAAACATGAATAAAGACTCTAATTCTTGAATTATATATTATATACAAATACGGGCTTCGTAAAAAGCAAAAAACCTGTTTTTCGATACAATCTTAAAAATTTAAACGCCAACAACAGCCTCACCTTTTTTCTGACACCACAATCCGTAAAGACATCCTCTTGCAAGATCTCTATTTTGCGGGTCTTAACATGTTATCTTTTGTGGCTGTTTAAACCAATAGTCTGTATCATGTTGCTTTACTTAATTGTTCCAATTGGGCTGGAGATTATACTGTTGTCACGAACGCGTTTACTTGTAGCGGTAAGTTCTCCTTGGGCTAGCGAACGTTTGCTCCCACGTATTGTGGATCTGGCGCAACGTCTTGAAGCAGACACAGTCATTACACATGTCGCCCATCCCCTAGGTGATGATGACTCGGAAACAGATGCCAAGACACGCGGTGATCAGACACTTAAATTGCTTGCTGATGGTTTAGCCGATGCAGGCATCGGTTCTCAAAGCGTCATGCTCTACTCAGATGACATTCCCAAAGCACTACTGAATACCGCTCGCAATCAACAATGCACCATGATGGTCATGGGACTCACCGGCAAGGGTATGCTCAAACGCCTGCTCGATGGCGATGTCCCCACCAACTTATTGCGCCAATCAGACATCCCCGTGCTAATCTTCCCATCAAACTGGGAAGGCGATATTTAATTTCGAATCTTGAATTTTGAATTTAAACCGCAAGTCACCAAGCACGCTAACGCCAAAAAACAGCGTAAGAAAAACCACCGCGTAAATTGTTTTCTCAAGTTCTCTGTGGCAAAAATAGCTTGTCTAGCTTGCCTAGCTTGCCGTAACACAAAGGCCTTTATAAATCTTCCACCACAAACACATCTACCTTAGCCGGGCCATGAACACCGGTGATTAACACGCCTTCGATGTCCGCAGTCTTACTGGGGCCAGTGATAATAGCAATGCTTGAAGGCATTTCTTGGCTGCTTAGTGATGACCGATCATTCCAAAAGTCAATCAAGTCGGGCATGATCTGAGACTTTTTCACAACGGCTAAATGCCAAGGCACGATCAATGACAACCCGCGCGTATGATTCGCACTAGACTCACAGATCATCGATCCCGTCTCAGCAATAGCACCATGCACATCCGTAATACCTGCTTCCAAATCAAACTGATTACCTAGTCCTGGATTCGCTTGCCAGTCAAAGATTTCAAATCCGCCCTGCTTAACAGCATCCGTTAGAGCTTGTCCTTGCTCCATACTGATGCCCAGCTTGCGGACGTTTTCTTCACGCAAACGAGCGGTCATTTTTTCGTGCAAAGTCGCTTGTGTGACCTGATGGATTGTCATGCCTGTCGCGGCTGCTGTTTTGCAGAAGATCGCAAAGAGGTCTGCATCAGGCTCGACCAAACGCGCGATCGACTCATCCACTTCCGGGGGCATAGGAATGTCTTTGATCGTGGCAGTACGGCCCAATGGTTTATGGAGCCTTGCTAGGAATGATTCACGGGTGCTTCGGGCCATCACTTACCCCCTTTGAGCTTTTGGTGTTCATCCCACCATGTTCTAAAATCTTTACTCGGCGGCGTGACCAGATCACGTTTGTCTGTCCAACCTGCTGCTGGGCCGGGGATCTTTTTGATCCAGCCTCGGTTAAGGTACGGATCATTGTTTTTGATGGTCTGCCCCATCCTCGCTCGCGTTCGCATAAACAAACCTGCGACCTTTCCTGCAAGGCGATAGGTCCATGCTTTTTTCAGACTCAAAGCCCATATCTTAAAGAAGATGCGGTCGGAGATTTTGTCATGCTTGCCACCAATAAGTTCCGCACGGAGTTTAATCAGATATTTAGGAATATTGATTTTCACCGGACATGCTTCGTAACACGCACCGCAAAGACTCGACGCGTAAGGCAGGTCTTTGTAGTTGGCTAAGCCTTTAAGCACGGGGGTGAGAATTGCACCGATGGGGCCTGCGTAAACACTGCCATAGCTATGTCCGCCAACCTCGCGATAAACCGGACAACTATTTAAACACGCACCGCAGCGGATACACCGGAGCATCTCGCGGGTTTCGGGCTTGAGCACTTCCGTGCGTCCGTTGTCGATGAGAATGATGTGTTGCTGCTGGGGGCCATCAGGTTCAGCATCACGTTTTGGGCCGGTCATGATGTGGTTGTACACGGTAATGGGCGAGCCAATCGCAGATCGCGAAAGCAGCTTCAAATACACAGGCAAATGTTTACGTGACGGGATCATTTTTTCAATCCCGATAAATGCAATATGCACTGGTGGTACGGAAGTACAAAGCCTGCCATTACCTTCATTGGTACAGATCACCACGCTGCCTGACTCTGCGATCATAAAGTTCCCGCCTGAGACGCCGATGTCTGCTTGACGGTATTTATCACGCAATTGATGACGAGCAATTTTAGTCAGCGCTTCGGGATCATCGGTGTAGGGTACGCCTAGTTCACGTTCGAATGCTCGCCCGACCGACTCACGGTTTTTGTGAATCATGGGCGTGACTAAATGCGAAGGCGCATCATTATCAAGCTGGAGAATATATTCGCCCAGATCAGTTTCAATGGTCTCTACGCCAACAGCTTCTAGATCATGAACGAGATTGGTTTCCTCGGTGACCATGGACTTACTTTTCACGCAGAGCTTGGCATGATTCTGCTTGGCGATCTCGATGCAAATTGCATTGGCTTCTTTGTCATCCGCGGCATAATGAACTTGTGTCCCAGCAGCGGTGGCATTATCGATAAACTGCTCAATGTAGTAGTCCAGATGGTCAAGGGTGTGCTGCTTAATGTCACCTGCAAGCGTGCGCATCTTGCCATAGT
>JAESSU010000518.1 GCA_016763955.1 Phycisphaeraceae bacterium
GCCGTGTTGATGGATCCATGCCGAACCAAGGCGGTGAAATTTTCAAGGGTCTTTCGTTATTCGGAGCTTCGTTTTCGTCTGGAGGATGCCAGCGGGACATGGGGGCTGCGGCAGCCGGTGTTACTATTGCAACAGGCTTACCCGCTAGCTGGGTACATTGACCAACTGGCTCGTGAGATGCGTATGAGTCCGGGGAGGCATTCTCAAATCATCGCTAATTGGCTAGGGTTGATTCTGGCTTATGCTCATCGTTATTCTCAGCAGACTCTTGCCCCGGTCAACCATCTGACCACCACGCAACTCGATGCTTTGATTAAGTATGTGCAGCGACATTTTGGTGAATCGATCATGCCTTGGGACTTAGCGAAAGTGCTGCATTTAAGCCCGGATTATTTTAGCCGACTTTTTAAGTCCAGCCTAGGTCAGAGTCCGCGCGCGTGGCTGGTGCGTGAGCGGATTCGCCGTGCTTGTCATCTGTTGCAATATTCATTGGACAATGTGGATCAGGTGGCCAGAGAAGTTGGTTATAGCAGCACCACGCATTTTTGCAGACAGTTCCGTCGCATGAAAGGAACCACGCCCAGTATCTATCGGTTGCAAGTTCAGTAAAGTGTTCGCCTGCCGTGAAGTTTGAGCCGGTCAGAGAAAAATAGTTCAGGCCTGCATCGCAGCGATGGCTTGATCACAACTGTCGTAGATGTGAGCACCTTATCGAGCTTGGTGATTTTAAAGACACGGAGGGTCATCTGATTCATGCCACAGATATTAAGTGCACCCCCACGGTTACAGATGTTCAAATGAATCCCCATGATCACGCCTAGGATGATGGAGCTCATAAAAGTCACATGTGCAAAGTCGATGACAAATTGCGGGGGCTGGGTTTTGTTAACGAGGGCTCGGAGTTCATCACGGATGACTTGGATTTCCACGCGGTCAAACGAATCGTGATTGAATCGGATGAGCGTGATGTCGTGATGATGTTCAAGAAGAAACGAAGGTGATGCTGGTGTTTGAGATGGATCCATTATCGTGTCCCGATCATAAATGCTTGTCAGATAGAAGCTGGCACTATTCTAAGTCCCGGGGGCGTTTAAGAGCAAGTAAAAATCGAGTGGATTTTGTCATCTGTTGTATTTAGATCTATTGGGTATGATTTTGCTCGTGTTGCAAATGTTTTGGAGGTTTAAAGCAACATGCCGCGTACACAAGCAACAGGGCAAGATCAATATCGTGGGGTCTGTTGGATGTGTGGGGCTTTGAAAACAAGTCGCGCAAGCAAAATCGGGAGAATTTCGCATGTCCATGATCCTTGTAACGGAAACGATGAAATGGTCATTGCCTAAATTTCTTGCTCAACAGGGCAGCAAGTATCCAGTCTTAATTAACGAAATAAAAAGCTTTGAGGCCAATAAGAAATGTTAAAATAGATAAAGTTTTTTGATTATTCTGTTCGGGGTATATAGATAGTTTTATGTGTTGATCGCCTTTTTGTTTGCTAGCAGTCCGCAAGGGCCTTAAAATGAACAACTGACCGTCAATTCGTACTGCCTTACTGAGGTTCATCATGGAAAAGCATAAATGTGACAAATGCGATCGCCCCGCAACCTACCATTCGGTGGAGATTGTTAATGGGAAGAAGATCGAAAAACATCTATGTGAATACCATGCAGCGGAAGAGGGGTTGACGTTTAAAGTCGCCCACAAGCCGATTAACGAACTACTTACCAATTTTGTCAAAATGCACAGTCAAGACCAGTCTCCTACGGGATTGGTTTGTGATCACTGTGGTCTAACTTATGCAGAGTTCCAGGAACGCAGTCTGCTTGGCTGCCCAAGTTGCTATCAGTCCTTTGCCCGTCCGCTAGACCAGTTGCTTGCAAGGACCCATGAAGGGGCGACAGAGCATCAGGGCAAGATTCCTGCTCAAGCAGGCTTTGGTGAACAACATCAACAACAACTCCTGCGGATGCGTAAACGACTTTCTGAAGCAGTTGATGCTGAAGACTATGAACTAGCGGCCCATCTGCGAGATGAGATTAGCAAAATCACCGGCGTGACCGAGGGGGAAGAAATCAAATGAATCTCGAACGTATGACCGACCACGCAGGCGAATGGCTCCGAGGCACTGGCCCCAATAGTGATATTGTGGTCTCCAGCCGAGTGCGACTGGCTCGTAACCTTGCAGGCTATCCATTTGTTAATCGTGCCGCGACCCGCCAGCGACTTGAAATACTCGAACGCTCGCGTCAACAAATTCTCGATGGCAATCTTGCAGAAGACATGATCTGGGTCGACCTTAACGAGTGTGATCCGATGGATCGGCAACTGCTTGTTGAAAGACATCTAATTAGTAGACAACATGCCAAGGCAGGGCCTGATTTGCCCCGCGGTGTTGCAGTGGGCTTAAACGAGTCCGTCTCTATTATGGTCAACGAAGAAGATCATCTGCGTGTGCAAGTGATGCGCAGTGGCATGCAACTAGGCGAAGCTTTTGAACAGATCAATCGCATTGATGACTGCCTGCAAGAGCGACTGGATTTTGCCTTCTCAAAAAAGTACGGCTATCTGGCAGCTTGCCCAACCAACGTCGGAACCGGCATCCGTGTCAGTGTCATGATGCATCTGCCTGCACTGAAAATCACCGGCGAGATTGATAAGGTTAAACGGGCAGCTAAGGACATGCACCTAGCTGTGCGAGGCATGTTCGGCGAAGGCTCCGATGCGATTGGTGATCTGTTTCAAATTTCCAATCAAACGACCTTAGGCCGTGGTGAACAGGAAATTATGGCTGATTTTCAGCATACCGTCGTGCCTCAGATTATCGCTTATGAACAGCAAGCCCGACAAGCATTAGTGCGTCAACGTCCTGCACTTTTGGATGACGGAATCTGGCGAGCCTGGGCGATTCTCAATAATGCACGCCTGATGCGTACCGACGAGGTGCTTAGCTTGCTTTCACAGTTGCGTTTAGGTGCGACCATGGGAAGGCTTGAAATGGTGAGCATGCGGACCATTAATGAGCTGTTCTTGATGACCCAGCCAGCTCACTTACAGAAGCTCATGGGGGCTGATTTGGATCCTGTTCAGCGTCGTGAAGCCCGTGCGACATTGATTCGTAAGCGTTTAGCTGCGGTTTAAAGTCGCATCGTTTGCACGGAAGGTGATATCGGTTGTTTTCATGGAATTGACGGATAGGGGCTTTGGGGGACAGTAGGTTGAGTTAGTGAATCTACTGGTAATCTTTGAAATAACGTTAGATAGCGACTCGTTATCGCTAAATCGTCTTGTATCTAGGGTTGGGAAACCATATAGTGCATACACTGTTTGTAGTTGCCAAATCTGTTTTTGGTAATCTTGGGCAGTCAATATTGAAGGAGATTCTGATGGGGCTACGTGAAGATATTCTCAATGAGCCGGTGTCCGATTTGGGCATGCGTGAATTACTCATTTTAAAGGCCGATGACACAGTCCTTGATGCTGTGAAGTTGATGCGTAAAAAGCGTCTAGGTTGTGTATTAGTTGTCGATGGCCAAGGTAAACCTTTAGGTGAGTTTACCGAACATACGCTATTGCAATTGATCGGTGGCGGCAGTCAGGCGATGTCAAAAAAACTTAGAGATGTTGCCAGCCAAGAATGGATATCAGTATTGAATACGGATCCGATTGCCAAGGTTCTTGATGCCATGCAGGATCACGGTCGTCGTTTTGTCATTGTCGTCGATAGCCAAGGTAAGGCCATCGGTCTCACCGGACAGCGGGGCATGATGGAATACATTGCTGATCACTTCCCACGCCAGGTGAAGGTGCATATGATCGACGATGCGAAACTTTATATGGATCAGCGAGAAGGGGCCTAATCGATGAGAAGAAAACGACGTACTAGTTCTGAC
>JAESSU010000519.1 GCA_016763955.1 Phycisphaeraceae bacterium
AAGCTAATGATCATCACGCCGTGATTAATCCGTTCCACACGATTAAATCGTCGGATAGCATGTTTAGATTTTTCTTTAGGATGATTATTCCCGTTGTTTTTGATCCGCTCAATGTGAGCACGAATAAACCAAAGGATCGTGTGCAGACCAAAGAAGCTGAAGGTAACACTAATCACAATAATAAAGTAGAGCCAGACATAGTGAAGCAAAGGGAAATTCTTGTCAGAACGAAAATCTGCATGCGGTCGGTACAGCACGAATTTTTCAGTCACACCTTCATGGCATTTGGAACAAGTGTCGACCAGGTTTCCTGTGGCAACGCGTGAGTCTGGATTGTCAGCCGGCAAAACATCGTGTGCTCCGTGACAATCACTACAGCGTGCAGCACGATCCGAACCTAACTTGGAGACTTGGCCGTGGTAACTACTACGATAGGTTTTATAAAGCGATGCCGCATCTGGATCTCCATCCATGGGCTTGTCGTGACACTTGCCACAGCCATTGGTGATGTCTTGTATAAACAGGGGCGTATCAGCAGCTGCGATTTGGTGAGATGTATGACAGTCGATGCAAACAGGCGCATCGGGAACGCCTGCTGCGAGTTTTATACCATGAATTGATTTTGAATAAATTTCATTGACACCGACATGGCATCGTCCGCAAGTATCAGCCACATGCTCACGATTGACCGAGGACTTAGGGTCGTTTGCGGGTTGCACATCGTGAGCCCGGTGGCAATCTGAACAGGTTGCCGCCACGACGAGTCCATTGCGAATCGCCTTGCCATGGACACTGCTTAGGTAGTCGATTACTTTTTTATTTGATTGCACTTCAGCAGGCATTTCGTCTGCATGCTGCTGATGGCAATTGCCGCAGGTCTTGATGATATTCAACGGGTAGACTTTTGAAAGTCGGTCGGTTGGCGGGAGCATTTGATGTCCCCCATGACAGCTGGCACAAGTGGGTGCATCAGGATGGTCCTTAGCAAGCGCTTGAGCATGGATGCTTCGACGAAAGGCTGCTCCCTCACTGACGTGGCAACTCGTTGCACACTGTACAGGCGAGAGTTTTTGGGCATGAGGCAATTGTTTTGCGGTGGGATGACAACTGACGCACGCTAGTTTGCCATGCAAACTTTTTTGTAAAGTCGAAGGTGCCACATAAAGTTCAGGCCGTGTTGTAGGTTGATTAATCGTATCAGCGGATTGATCCACAGTGACCATCGACCGTCTTTGTTCAAAGTTCAGTTCCCCTATTTGTGTCTGACTATGACAAGCATAACAGCGTCGATTCGCTAAATCCGCGTCGTTGAGTTCCAAAGCATAAGTCGGCCCCACCCACATCAATAGCATACTGACAAGCAATCCCCATCGAAGGAATTGAATGCCCGGTAAGGATGGTAAGCAAGGTAATGCAATCTTCCAGGATGGTGATTTGTCAAACATGGGAGCAAACTCATCGCACAAGCACTTTTGCAAGTGACTGAAAACCAAAGCGGGGGTCATTACGTCAACGGCGGATATTTAGCTGAGATGAGGAACTCAAATACGCGTCAACTCATAAATACTTATGCACATGCCATGCCATAAAATAAAGCTCGTAACAGGCTAATATCAGCACCTTTACATCGCTATTTCTTATAATTGAGAAAATCCCAGCCCCCCGCTTCCCGCAGGCAAGAGCAAAGACGTATCGAAAACCACAGACCCTTAACACTCAAAAGACGAATCCATCACCCTCTCTTACCTATCAAAGGCAATCCTCTAAGCCCCCTGTTTCGATGACGAATGATCCGTGGTCTGCTGCTCATCGGCCTTGGGGATCGAGATGGTCATCGTGGTTCCCTTGCCATGCGTGCTTTGCACGTCAATGCGTCCGCCTTGTTTAACGACTAGGCTATAACTGATCGCCAGTCCCAGCCCGGTGCCCTTGCCAACGGGTTTGGTGGTAAAGAACGGTTCGAAAAGGTGAGGAATATTTTGTGGCAAAATACCCGAGCCGTTATCGGTAATGCTAATGTGACATTCTTTGTCGAAACATTGCGTGCTGATAATCAGCCGAGGTTCTGCAATATCGTTCATCGCATCGATTGCATTGAGCATGAGATTAATGAGCACTTGTTGCATCGCATGAGGCTGGAGATGCAACAGACAGGGGGTCTGGGAATAATTTCGCTCGATTGTCACTGCCCGATGCCGTCGGTCAAAGCGAACCATCGACAATCCCATTTCCACCAAATCAATAACAGGCATCGTTTCCCAATGCATATCAGTAGGATGAGCAAAGTTAGTTAGCTGACCAAGAATCTCACGAATGCGATTCACTTGCGTGCGCATTTGTTCGAGCTTCTGAGGATTAAGCCGATCAGGATTACGTTGTGCCAGTTGTAACATGCTATCGATGTTAGCCAGCGGATTGGCAATTTCATGAGCCACGCCAGCAGCCATTTGCCCCATAGCCACCATCTTTTCATGCTGAACCATTGTCATCTGCTGAGTCTGGAGTCGATGAGCCATCGCTCGTATGCGACTGTTCTGCGTCATGAGTCGATGCCGATTATGGTTTAGACTCTGCGTGATACTATTAGCCAAATAAACCGTCAGCAACAACGTCATTGCCCAGCCGACAATCACCAATTGCCAAGGAGTTGCATGAGCCTCATCCAAGGGCCACTGTCCACTAAGAGCCAGCCCGGACAAAACCATCACCACCGACATTGCTGCCCCAGCATACGCTGTGTGACGAGGCAATAACAGGCTGGCAAAAACCATATGGAATACGAAAAAACCCAATAGCGGGCTGTTCACGCCCCCGGTCCATATTGTCAAAAAAGACAATGCCCCAAGGTCTAATACAATCTGACTCCATGCTAGTATCTTGCCCATGTCAGGCATAAATTTTTCGTGTTTGTCTCTAAGCCGAAAAAGAGTGTTGTACAGCAGGATCACGATACCTACCCCAAGAATACCCACACTCTGAGCATACCAATGCGTCCACTGCATATCGATAATCGCCCCGGAAATTACCGTCACAGCGGCTAGCCAGCGTAAACGTACAAACCATCGTAAACGTGCGAAAAGCATTCGATCACGCACAGGATCATGTTTTGATTTTTCCAAATCTCTAGGCCGATCGCTGGCAGGTTTTGGGTTAGATTCAGTGTCCGGATCAGGTGCTGGCTTTGAATTACAATCTTCACGACAATCACAAGATTGATCCTGTTTGTTGGATTCGACCGAATCATCCGAGTAAGAAGACGAACGCTCCAAGTCGAGCATCTTAACGCCATCAGCATAATCAGTAAGTACGATCCGCCGGGCATTTTTCAATCCTTGAACCACCTTGGTCATCCGCTCCAAATTCTCGTGAATCTGCTTTAAACTAGTCTCAATGCATCCTTATCATTGGTCTGTCGACGCAATAAATGCAACTGTAAATCAATGACAGAAACCGCATTATTTAGTTCATGATTAAGTGTTCTAGCCACCTGATGCAAGGTATCCATACGATGCTGTTCGTTAAGTTCCAATTGTGAGGCTAGATGATTGTAAGCCTCCCCTAGCTCATCAAACTCGTCATGCCTGCCTAGTGTCACGCGATAATCAAAATGTTCCTTAGCCAACTCCCGGCTTGCCTTAAGCAACTTGTCCATCGGTTTTAAAATCATGTTCGCTGAATGGAGCAAAACCAAAATTGACAGATTGATCACCAATAAAAATCCAACCGCAATGGCAATAACAAAGACACGAAACTGACTGGTCAAATCCGTCGTCTCACTTTGACTGTGCTGGTGGGCAAACTGTGAAATTTGCAGAATGTGATTTCGCAATCCCGTGGCAGCACTAAGCGCTTCGATGTTATGCCGTCCAAGCAATTGCATGTCTTCGGTGGTGGCCAATGTGCTAATTTGGACGGTAAACTGATCGAGTAAAGGCTCTAACTGACCAAAGACCGGGCCAATATTTTTCTGATGCAAAATATAGTGCACCCCAAGTTGTTCATTGAGGTCTTGCATCCGTTGGACGACAACGATCAATTCATCTAAACGATGTGTTTTACCTGAATACAATTCGTGCAGCAGAATCTCCACGCGGGAAATCGACAAGTTCATATGGTTCGACAAATCCACCACCGCATTAGCCTGCGTGTTGATGTGATCAAACTTGGAAAAAATAGATTGCAGTGATACCAAGGCAGCAACCGCAAGCACCATCAACAGCAAAATCACACTCGACATTATCATGAGTAATTTACGACGTAACATTATTTTTTACTCCCCGCAGGTCTATTAACCTTGGACACTGCCTGCTTCAAAGGCACCCCAGATACACCCAACTGATCCCACGCCTTGCCTATCACCTCAACCATCTGGTACACCGCCTGATACTCTTCAATGCTGCAATTCAAAAAACGACTCGCCCCAAAAGCCTTCATTGCCTTGCGCCCCTCTGGACTCTGATCCATCCCTAATAGCACGTCCTTAAGCTGTTTCGCCTGAGACTCAGTCATATCCGCTCCAACGATCAGTCCGTTATCAGGCACTGACTGACTCACAGCTAAGCTGCGAATTTTGACTTTAGGGTGTTGGTCTAGATATGCTTTTAAACGCAGGTCTTTAACGGCCCCCCCATCCACCGTGCCAGCAATCACTTCCTGAATCACAACATCATGCGTCCCGACCCATCGGTATCGCGGGCGTTTGTGTTTGTCAGTTAATAAGCCATCATTGTAAAACTGGTACACAGGAAATAAACCTGCCGCAGTCGTCGTTCGTACCATGGCAATGGACTTGCCTGCCAATTGGTGAGTCTGCGTGATCGGCGAATCATCTCGTACAAAAATCACGCCGTGGTATGTAGACACACCATCGGAATGTTCAGGCTTAACTAATATTTGAGCCCCGAGTCGATCGTAAGCCAGTACCGCTAACATCGATCCGACAAACGCTCCATCAATCTGCTTTGAGGCTAATTCGTCAAGTACACTTTGATAGGTGTTAAGACTTACCAGTTCCACAGGTTGGCTTATCTGACGAGACAATTCTACAGCCAGCGCCTCGTATCGCTTCCGCTGAGCAAAGATATTTCGTTCGGGGATCAAGGCCAGAACCAGCGGCTTGAGGCTGGCGACCTCTATCTTATTGCCCCTATCGTCTAATACTTTATCTTGCTCAAACTGATTTCCAAAACTTCCTTTTTCTCCTGATAATCCATAATAAATAACGATCCCAATGACGATCAGTAGCAGTACGGAAAATAGGGTGATAAGAGCTCGCATGGTCTTGATTCCTCTTATTGCAATGGGGCTATGTCTGCATGCAGCATACAAAACCAATGCCGCAAGTGATATATTGGTTTTATTTTATACCCATCAAGTATGTTTTGTTCCTGATGTAACACTTAGGTTTTGCAATAATAATGATTTGAACATTATCTATTCTGAAAAAGTCTCCCCGATACATTATCAAATTTAAGAAAACAACACTTCACATTGCCCTATTTAGCCTTGTCAGTGCAAACCACTTTTCTTTTTTTATACGCCATTGGGTCTCAAAATGACGTTTTTCAACCCTTTTCTATTTAATCACTCAACTGGCACGCGGATTGATATAGGTCTCTTGGAGAACCTCTATCATGCCAAACACCCACCCCGCCACCGAAACTCAAACCGTCACCCCCCT
>JAESSU010000050.1 GCA_016763955.1 Phycisphaeraceae bacterium
GGCTGATCAGCATCGGACATACTGCGAAGTTGCTCAACTAAATGGCCACAGTCATGGCAGCGGTATTCGTAAATGGGCATAATCAAGATTCCTTTGTTGCTTATCGGACTTCCAAGCGCACTTCATAATTGCATAAAAGCGTCAAATCAGCAATCTAAAGTCCAAAATCGATCAAGCCCTAAGGGCTAGCCGTAAATTCCGATCCGTCAGGGGGCTTGTATCTATTGGGAAAGCTGGTATTCTATCCGATCGCCACTTGACGTGGCAAAGCCTCGCCGATACTTTTTATACCCTTAGTTTGGACGGTGATTTGCCTTAAAATGGGCAATTATAGTTCAATTATTTTAATGTAACCTTAATGTAACATTGTTTACGACAGGTGGTTCGATATGGTTCCTGTTCAACGCAAAACGCGTAGCCAATCCAAAATGGGACGCTCCCACAAAAACGCGAAAGTCACAGCGTCAGTTCGCTGCCCTAACTGTGGTTCAGCCAAGTTGCCTCACTCAGCATGTGCTGAGTGTGGTTATGTGCGTCCGGGCCTTCGCCTTAATTTGACGAAGGAAGATTAATACAAGTGCGAATTGCCATTGATGTCATGGGTGGGGACAACGCCCCGGATGCTATTCTTGATGGTGCATTAGATGCACTTGATTTACTAGCAGCCGAGGATCAGCTTGTCCTAGTAGGCGATCGTGCTGTGATTGAAGATGTTGTCGCTGAGCGCGGCCTTCAAGGTGACAGCCGAATCGTCATTGATGCGACCACGCAAGTGATCGAGATGAGTGACTCGCCGGTTACAGCGATCCGCGCTAAGCCGGACAGCTCAATCGTGCGGATTGCCAAGCTCGGTGGCCGTCGCGGTCTCACCGGCGATGCGGATCACTGCCAAGTGATCATTAGCGCAGGTAATACTGGCGCAATGGTGGCTGCGGCACAAATGTCCATGAGACGTTTGCCGGGTGTACACCGTCCGGGGATTGCCATTGTATTGCCTACATTCCATGGCCCGGTGGTTCTCTGCGATGTGGGGGCCAATCCTGAGCCCCGTGCAACCCATCTACATCAATACGGTCAAATGGCTGCCGGTTACGCTGAAAAAATGATTGGCATAGACAACCCCCGTGTTGCATTGCTTTCCATTGGCTCAGAAGAAGCCAAAGGCAACTCACTAGTCAAAGAAGCTTCTGTCTTCATGAAGAACGATCCCACGATCAACTACGTGGGGTTCGCTGAAGGCCGTGATCTGTTTGATGGTAAAGCAGACGTGGTGATTAGCGAAGGCTTCACAGGCAACGTGGTGCTTAAACTTGCTGAAGGTCTTGCTGCGGGTCTGTTTAAGACCATCGCTGCTGAGATTCTTGTACACGATCCTGAACTCGCCGCCCGTTTTGAACCCGTGGTTAAAAGTATTTACAAAAAACACGACTACCATGAGTAGGGCGGTGCCCCACTGCTAGGTGCCAACGGTACCTGCGTGATCTGTCATGGCTCAAGTGAAGCACGCTCAATTTACGCAGCGGTTCGCACAGCCATTCGCTATGATCATGAAAATGTCAACCAAGGCATCGTTGATGCAGTGAACCAACCCAAAACGGTCGACGAGGGGGCAGCTTAACCGTGCAGTCCAATGACTCGCAGGCTCACGTAGCCTCCACTATCAAAATTGCATCCGGGGTGGCGATCATCGGCACAGGTAAAGCTATGCCCGGTAAGGTTGTCACCAACGATGACCTATCCAAAAACATCGACACCAATGACCAATGGATCAATCAGCGAACCGGTATCCGCCAGCGAAATATTATCACTGAGGATCAACATGTTCGCTCATTAGCGGTCGATGCGACGAATCAAGCGATTGAAAATGCAGGCATCAAAGCATCGGAGATTGATCTGCTGCTTTGCTGCACGATGACACCTGAAATGAATTGCCCAAACACCGGCGCTCGCATTGTTGCGGACATTGGTGCCACCCCAGCAGGTGCGATGGATATCAGTGCAGCTTGTAGTGGGTTTATCTACGGGCTAAACATGGCATACAGCCTCATCAAGTCCGGTGGGTATAAAACCATCGCAGTCGTGGGCACCGAAGTCCTAAGCAACATTGTCGACTGGAACGACCGCCGAACATGCGTCCTTTTTGGAGATGGTGCAGGCACTGCGATTCTCCAAGCCACCGACCGACAAGAAGCCGGCTGCTTGTATCAAACAATGGGCTCCAACGGCAACGGCTGGCAAGAACTCTACATCCCACGTTGTGAAACAGATGTCCCAGACAATGGCACATTTAGCGGCACCTTAAACACCCTGCAAATGAACGGCCGCGAAGTCTATAAATTCGCAGTGAGCACCTTCAGAAAATGTGTCGACCAGGCCCTCGCAGCCACAGGTCTAAAAATCACTGATCTGGACATGATCGTTGCACACCAATCCAACGGCCGCATCCTCGAATCCGCTCGTGAAAAACTCGGCATCCCTGAGGACAAGCTCTACATCAATATCGACCTACATGCCAACACCTCAGCAGCTAGTGTGCCTATTTGCTTGCATGAACTCAACGAACAAAAACGAATCAAGTCCGGCGACCTTGTCCTATTCATAGGCATGGGGGGCGGTCTAACTTGGGGCTCAAGCCTCTGGCGAATCTAAAATTTCTTTGGAAAAACGTACTTGCTGTTTTAACGCCAAGCCAAGAAGAGCACAAAGGACACAAAGAAAAACCTTGAAAGCCAAACATTAAACAAACACGATTCATGCGCACAAACACCGGGGTGAATCATTGCCTAGGATAAGTACTTCATCAAAAAAATTCTTTTCCCTTTCCGACTTCGTGACCTTCGTGTTCTTCGTGCCTTCGTGTTAAAACAACAAGCTGGAATACAAAAATCATGACTGACACACCCAACACCCTCATTCTCTGTCCCGGCCAAGGCGCTCAAGCCGTTGGCATGGGTAAAGCTTGGTTCGATGCTTCGGACGTTGCAAAACAAACCTTCGCAGAAGCCGATGCCATTTTGGGCATTGAACTTTCCAAGTTTTGCTTTGAAGGGCCAAATGACCAACTCAATCGCACGGACATCGCCCAAGCTGCGATCTACACTGCCACCGTCGCCTGCTACCGGGCTCTTGGCGACAAAGTGGGCAACGTGGTGGCAACTGCGGGCCTAAGCCTTGGCGAGTTCTCTGCTTTGCATCTAGCAGGTGCAATGGACTTTGAAGCAGGACTCAAACTCGTGCGTTTACGCGGGCAGGCCATGCAAGATGCCGCGGAATCGTCACAAGGAACCATGGTTGCTGTGACAGGCGATGTCACCGAAGAGGCAATCAACGA
>JAESSU010000520.1 GCA_016763955.1 Phycisphaeraceae bacterium
ACGTCATGGGGTATCTGCACGACCGAATTCTTAAGCTCCAGTCTCCCAAGTGGAGTGCAGTCGGTAACGTCTTTCCCAGTGTACTTCTCAATTAAGGACGCACTCCCGGTAGCATCAGCGAACCAGGTAGGAGTGTCTTCTGGAAATTCTGTCTTCCATACGCCGACAACCGACTTTACGACCTGCTCAACGCCATCCGTTCCTTTTGGGCGACCGACATCGATTGCCCAGTGTTCGATTGTTCCATCGGCGATTCCCGTGACTATACGCAGGGCATCGGCGTTGACCTTTACTGTCGACCCGTTTCTGCCGGGTGTTTTGAATGCCCGCCACAGTCGCTTGTCGAGATTCATGGGCTTTGATCCACCTGTCCTCCGTTCCATGATCTTTGTGGTTTCGGTGGTGTTCGCCACGGCGTTGACGTGTTCGGCAACCTCTCGCATGACTTGCATGAAGCTGACCATTTCTCCATCGAGATTGGTTTTCATTCCCTGCGTGTTTTCCCAGAATAGGCAATCGTCGATCAACTCTACGATTGGGATGAAGGCGTCAGGGTCGGCGACTTTCATCGGTATCAGTAGGTCTTTGCATTCTTCGTGGACCACGACATACTTCTTTCCTTCAGCGATCGAAGAAAAGCACAGCGACGCCCGAGATCTTGTGGCTATAGAGTGTGGAGCGGCTTTGGCGGCTTCCAGTCGCAGTTTGTATTCACAGCCATTCTTGTGTGGGCATCCAGGGCAAACCACGCTTGCAACGGGAAGGCCGATCGACAACGCCTTGTTCGCCTCGTCGAAGTTGCTGCACGTGCTTTCGTCGAAGCTGGGGTACGCGGCCACGCTGCCTGGTGCGAACAGCTTCCGGCCGCACTCGTCTTTCCGTTCCAGCAGTTCTACTACCAGTTCATTGCAGTTGTAGTGAGCAGGAAGGACGACCAACGATTTCCCGGCAACCAGCATCGGCTCAGTGTCGGCGTATGTCTTCCCCGAACCGGTTGGTGACCCATCGAAGTAAATCCCCGGTTTGCCGAGCGACTCGATCCTGGCCTTCAGCATCTTTTTCCGCCAATAGGACAGTGAGACCACTTCGCGGGTGTCGGGCTTGTATTCCTCGACCTTGGTGCGTTTTGGAGGATGAACTTCGTTTGCTTCTGCCTCAAGGGCTGCTTGGTATGAACCGCCGAGAGTCAGCAGGCCATCATTATCGTTGAGGTCTGGTTTCTGCTTATTGAGCCAGGTCCGAGAATCCTTGGTGTCGTCCGGTGGTAGCGTCCAAGAGATGGAGCGATCGAGCTTGTCGGCCCCTCGGTTCGCAGCATTTATCGCACCCGTTCGACCAGGCCACTGCTCCTTGCCGTCTTTTACCCGGCGGTCATTTTCGCCGACGATGATGTATTGTCGTTCGGGATGAACCGACATCAGCTTCAGCAGTTCTTCGCTAAGACCTAGACCCGATCGACCTATAACCGACAATCCCATTGAAATGAAGGCCGCCGTGTCGGAACCGCCTTCGGGGATGAAAGTAGGTCCCGGCTTCGTGTGCCAGTCGTCGGCGAAGTAGATGCCCTCGGTGCTAAGATACGCATTCTTTTTGGTGTTTCCTTTGGCGTCCGGGGTGACCAGCCGCCTCTTGATCCCAGAAATTGAACCGTCAGCGTATTTCTCGGGAAAGGTCCAGCATGGGGTGCCTTGAAGATCTTTTCCGTCGTCCGAGTAGCCAACTCTAAGTGAAACAAAAGCCTTCGTTGTGACCCCAAGATCGCGGGCAAGATCCGCAACCCGTACTGTCTCAGTTTCACACCTGCTGGCGATACGCTGCCAATGTTTCGAAGGCTTCTTGCTCGAGTCTTTACGCTTCTTCGATCGCCGATTCAGGTGGCCGGTGTGAACGTATCCGCCACTGGGACCTATGCCGTCGAGTATCTCGTAGAAATGACAGAGGTTGCCGTTGGTGTCGGTCTTTACGAGGAACGCACCAGCATGGGCTATGTCGACTTCCCGGCAATTGACAACCAGTCGGTTTCTGTCGCCAGAAGTCGAGCACCAATGGTCCTTGTCGCAGATCGGACATGGGTTACTTTTGGTGACATCAGTCCACTCGGTCCTGGTGTTGCTGATATGTCTGTTATTCGCTAAAATTGACGTCATCACATGTGCTTCCAAGTTGCGTGTGCAAAAACGATCGTCCCACGATCGAACAAGGCGTCAGGTGCTCCAACACCGCGACGCCATTTTTGTGCGCTAACATGCTGCTAGCACTAGTTCCTGCTCCTCGACTTTTCGCTTCCGGCCTGGTCGAGGCACGTTGCGCAGGTAGGCCCGAATCGCTTCCACGTCTTCATGCGTGAATAAACAGTGCCCGCGTCTTGTCCGGTGCGGCTCAGCCAGGTGGCCGACTCGAACGGCGTGCCAAATTCTCCGAGGAGTGGCGTTGGCAAATCCCTCAGAGGTGAGCAACTCGCACACATCTCCGAGCGACAAAACCCCAATTTCATTGAGCGTCATCATTTTTCGCTAACCTCATTCAGCGGGAGCAATTACGACAAAAGCCGCACACGGAAATTCCGCAGGCGGCCAGAATAGTGTTGATCGGTTTGGAAAGAGACGTTAATCTTGTGGCTGTCGGTGACGATGTTTCCGATAAAAAATAAAGCCTGACAGTCATTTGCGTCTCTTTCCTGGTTCGTGTTTGTCTGTTGGTTTTCTCTGGTTAATGGTCTGTTGCCCGCTAAAGCTCGACCATTACCGCCTGAACATGAGCCTCTGTCGCACCAACGACAGGGGCTCATTTCGTATCAGGTAACCCCAATGATAAGAAAGACGCAAAATCACACAAGTGGAAAATCCACTGCCTCTCTCTGAGCAGCCATTCGCTCGGAGTCGTTTGATGGGCGAGCCTTATGGCTTCGAGCCCAGTAAGCCATTTGTTTTCATGGCCGAATGAACGCTTCCAGCGGTCCAAGCAGCGGCCTTTCGGCACGGTCGGCCTTTATCGTTGAGAGCCTTGGCGATCGCTGCGAATGAGCGTCGTTCACCTTTCCGTGGCTTGCGGCGAAGCTGCTTCATCATGGCCAAGGTATCTTGTTCGCCTGGTCTGTGACCAAATGGCTTCTGGCCTTCGCATCTGCCAGTTTTGCGACGTTTGCGATCACGGGCGGCCTTGAGCTTGGCGACAAGTACCGACTTCTCGAACTGGCTAACCGCCCCAAGCACCTGCCGAATCAGCGTTCTGGTCGGGTCGCCATCGTCAACGGTCAGATCGGTGCCAGAGTCGGCAGCCACAACCGAAACTCCCAAGTCACCGCAACACTACCAAACGGCACAGAGCGATGTGCATCTAGTGGGTTTGACCATATGAACATTGTATTTATCCGCCCAAATCCAGATGCAGTAATTGTCAGTAATAACGTTGGGGAAATATACGTAGATGCGCGGATTACTATTATATCCCCCAAAGGTATTGAGCGAGATATTTTGACACGATTAACAGGACAGATCCCAATTCCTGCAGCATCACGACGTGG
>JAESSU010000521.1 GCA_016763955.1 Phycisphaeraceae bacterium
GGCAACACCGCATTGACCCCAATCGTCGGCACACATGCCACCGTCGAGCAACAGTCACCTTCGGCACGCCGTTTACCATCAGCACGAATCACATCCACCATCTCATCCACACTCAAACCATTCGCACGAGCGATATCACGCGGGATATACACACGGTCACGATCAAGCACATCGCGGCGGACATCCTGCCAAAAGTTGGTCAGTTGCAATGCCGTACAAGTAGCATCACTAAGACGCTGATGCTCATCATCACGATAACCGCTCATGTAAAGCACCAGTCGCCCCACAGGATTAGCACTGCGTGTGCAATAATCAAGAACCTGATCCCAACTGTCATACCGGTTGACCGTCTGATCCTGCACAAAGGCATCAATCAAATCATCAAACGGCTTACGCGGGATGTCGTACTTCTTAATCACCGGCTCCAATGCGATGTACACCGGATGCTTCGGACTTCCCGCATAACAAGCATCTAATTCCCAACGCCACCAATTAAGCAGTTCAATGGACTTGTGAGGGTCGCCTACTTCATCACCCAAGTCATCGGCCCAACGGCAAAAACTGTACACCGCATGAAAATCTTGCTTCAAAGGCTTAGGCAAAAACCAACTCACCACAGTGAAGTTTTCGTATTGGCTCTGCGTTAAATTTTTTGTATAACGCACCGCCTGATCATAGGACAGCATCGGACAATTGTCCTGGCCATATGTCTTTAGATCTTGTAATACCAGTGAAGTCATCAGGCAACTCGCAGGGGCGTTTCCCATTGTAAAAGTCAAAATTTATGAGGACTGATTATAGGGCATGCACTAGTGACTAGCGACTATGGCTCACCGTGGTGTGCAGGTTAACGATGCGTATCATATTACGCTTTGGATTAAAAATTTCAATCATTGACTCGCATATGAATTTTGAAAATTGACAAGCTGCTAGGTTGTGGCCTAGTTAGATCCTGTTTTTATCGGGCTTGTGAAAAATTTAACCCGCAGCAGGATTTTTATCTCTCACCTAGCTTACGCAAATCCTATAATTAGAGCCGATGGAAGATTCGTTTCATATCCAATGTGAAGTCTGCGATACCAAGCTCCGTATGTCCGAAGAATCACGCGGCCTAGCAGTACGCTGTCCACACTGTGAACATGTCCAGCATGTCCCCACACGCAATGAAGAAAGTCTGGACGATACCGCAGTTGAAAATCCAACCTCATCAGAATTTGTTGAAAACCTTTCCAAGCTCATCGATGAAAAAGAAGTCCCATGCCCTAACTGTGAAGCGGTCATCTCGGCTGGAAGTACGGTCTGCGATGAATGCGGCTACAACACCGAAACCGGCATGACTTTTACACAAGGTGCTTTGGCTTACCATACACCCCATCGCTCGATCCCATTGCCCGCGTTTATAACCGTCACCTTAGGCACACTCGCAGATATCCTCAGAATGCTCTCGCCCCGTGGTGTTCATCCAACCGTCACCGGCACAGGCATGCTCTTTATCATGATCCTGATCGTCTGTGGCGGAGGATTCTATCTTTCCAATTCAATCACAGGTAAAGCAAAACACCTGCGCGTCCGTATCGTTCATGAACTGGAAATTCATCTCAATAAAGAATTCCCAGGTAAAATCGATCCCAATCACATCCGTGTGATCGATCCTGTCAATATCGCACTAGCAAAAACCACCGGCATACAAGACCGCGTCCGCTATACCGCAGAGCTCTCCGTCGTCTCAATGGGCCAACGCAAAATCGTAGGCACTGTCCAAGGCGTCTTCGACTCAGGCCTACTCTTCTATGGCTTGGAACTCACCCAAACCGTTCTCACCACCGAGTTTGATCTTTATCCAGACTTCATCGACCAACTCATCCGAGCTGACAAACGCTGATCCAACAGCTCACGCTCTAGGGGGGGTATTGCAACTTATACCCATCACGATTAAAACTCGTGCGTGATTTACATCGCGAACACAAGCGATACAAAGTCTTATGAACCGTCAACGATTAATTGATGGTATCACAACATAAAGCCGC
Organism: Phycisphaeraceae bacterium; assembly: GCA_016763955.1. Lineage (GTDB taxonomy): Bacteria > Planctomycetota > Phycisphaerae > Phycisphaerales > Phycisphaeraceae > UBA7800. The sequence goes on from JAESSU010000521.1 coordinate 2,028, forward strand.
CGGAAGCTGCGCAAGCAGATTCCCGCGGGTTCCCCGGAAGTTATCGATGGGATACTTGCGTAGGAGGACTTTATTTTGAAACCATCGATTCAGGAATGACAACCTATTTAACTGCAAATCTTAATTGAGTTCTCTGTATTTACAGTGATCCATCTCCCGAATTCTGTCCGGAATCCGTTAACCCAAACAAAATCCAAAAAAATTACGATTTTGCTCAAGTTGAACCTTGACAAATACCGAACATGCAGATACCTTTCAAATACCGAACAACAAGTAATCATTTAATTGACGAGACAAAGGAGCAGCGTTATGGTGACAACAACGAAATCAACACTGACAAGCGGACCCAAATATACTGCCCGTAACGGCAAATCCAAAGGAACCACCATGGCCAAGTCTTCAAAGCCTTCTAAACTTGCTCCCAATCCTGTTTCAGGACGTGCCGAAGCACTGGATCGTGCCTTATCACAGATTGAGCGGGCCTATGGCAAAGGCTCCATCATGAAGCTCAATGATGATGCAGCAAATGTCCGCGAGGGGATATCGACAGGCTCCATCAGCCTTGACCTAGCACTGGGCGGTAGAGGTTTACCCACCGGTCGCGTGGTTGAAGTTTTTGGCCCAGAATCTTCGGGTAAAACCACACTCGCATTGCATACCATTGCCGCTGCTCAGAAAAAGGGTGGTGTTGCTGCATTTATCGATGCCGAACACGCACTGGACCCCAATTGGGCCCGCATGTTAGGTGTTAATCTCGATGATCTGCTTGTTAGCCAGCCAGACACCGGCGAACAGGCTCTAGAAATCTGTGAAATGCTCGTCCGCTCTAATGCAGTGGACATCATCGTCATCGACTCTGTGGCTGCTCTGATCCCACGTGCGGAAATCGAAGGGGATATGGGAGATTCCCACATGGGGCTGCAAGCTCGGCTGATGAGTCAAGCCCTGCGTAAGCTCACCGGTGCGATTAATCGTTCTAAATGCCTAGTTCTTTTTATCAACCAGATTCGTGAGAAGATTGGCGTGATGTTCGGTAATCCTGAAACCACACCCGGCGGTCGTGCTCTAAAGTTTTACGCTTCCGTTCGTCTGGACATTCGTCGCACCAGCACCATTAAGGATGGTGATACTGCCGTGGGCAACCGCGTCCGCGTCCGCGTGGTCAAGAACAAGGTCGCTCCGCCATTCCGTCAAGCCGAATTCGACATCATGTTCAACGAAGGCATCTCCGCAACCGGCGACCTATTGGACTTGGCTGTGGAATGTGAAGTCGTCAACAAGTCCGGTGCATGGTTTAACTACGGCGATGTCCGGCTGGGCCAAGGCCGTGAAAATGTCAAGAAATTCTTCAAAGAAAACGAAGAACTTTTTGAAGAGATCAAGACCAAGGTTCTGGAAGCTAAGGGCGTTCTTCCCTGTGATGAACTCGATGATGCTGACGATAACGCTAACGATGCCGGGCTAGAAGATAACAATAACTAATTCGTGAGTTTTGTGTTCGTGCGAATAGTCATGCATCAGGATGCGATATCAGTCTTTAATGGATGGATTTCAGACAAGTCGTCGGAAGCTGCGCAAGCAGATTCCGACGGGACCCCCCCGGAAGTTGTCTTGGGATACTTCGGGGCGAGGATTTTTAGATCATCAATTCAGAGATGACAAACGACAGCGTGATTCATTGCAGCTATTTTGTATTGGATTACGATCAGTATGGTTACGAGAAATAGCTGCGACACAACGTGTCGCTGATGCATCGCAAGATGTAATATGTGACGTTTTAGCTGTAATAAATCACTAGTACGTCGTCAGTCTTTAATTAATGGATTGTCTGACAAGCCGCCGGAAGCTGCGTAAGCAGATTCCCGCGGGTTCCGGGAAGTTGTTTTAAGGCACTTGGGGACGCGGCTCTGTTGAGATCATCAATTCACGGATGACAAATGACATCGTGATTCGTTACAGCTTACTTGTATTGAATCACGATCAGTATGGTTACGAGAAATAGCTGCGACACAACGTGTCGCTGATGCATCGTAAGATGCAATACGTGACGTTTTAGCTGCAATAAATCTAGAGTTTTGTTAACTCAACGGTAGCGTTTACCGCGTGGTTCAGCATGTTTGACGCTATCTTTTGATCTGCGGTTATTTCCGTGTCGATACGATACGGATTACAAAGATAATTGGCGGGACACGCGTTTGTTTTAGGTGAATTCAGGAACGTTTTAGTTTTTCACAAAACTTTGCCGATAGATAGATTGTATGTCACGTGATCGCGATTACATTCTGGATATTAGCTCCAACCCGCGGATTAATCAGCAGGTTAATGGTGCTACAGGCCAATCATCCGGCAACAGTTTGCAAGGCCGCCCTTGGTTAGCAGTCCGTTGGAAATGTTGCCAAGTCTACAACCGCATCTACCGCACCGCCGATGGCAAGTCTTACAAAGGTAATTGCCCAAAGTGTGGCAAGCAAGTCCA
>JAESSU010000522.1 GCA_016763955.1 Phycisphaeraceae bacterium
ACGGGGTTCAGAATAACAGTTTTGTGATTCACCAGTAAGTCGCTTTACTCAGGCTTGCGGATGACGCACAATATGTACGAAGGTAAATCAGGAGGTCACAGACAGATGCAGTTGATGAGTTGGTCTATTGCGCGGTTTGGTAGTCGATTTGGGCTTTTATTTGAGCCTCAGCATCGGCGTGTTCGTCATTCTGCGTTGGGGCGATTTTTGGATCAGCCTTTGGATATGACGGTGGGCCTAGAGGGGCCTGACGGCCATGTTCGTGTGCTTCCTTTGTGTCAAGAGGGGCAAGTTTTTCACACGGTAGAGCAATTTGAGCGTGCCAACTCCATCACGTTTCGTGCTTACAGTGCAGATTACCAGCTGCGTTTTGAATTCAATATACACAGTGTGTTTTACCCGCAGGATGAATCTTTGTGTTTACTGCCTGCGTTGTATTTGGAAGTTCGGATCAATCCGACCAATCCGATCCGTGGGATTACACCTAAGTGTCCGCCGCCGGAAAAAGTAAAACTGTTTCTTAAGATCAAACGCCCGGATACAAAAATTGCGGTGTATGGCCCAAACGAATCCAATGGCTTTGGCGGTTGCATTGAGATGGACTACGACGTGCAGATGGTCCCACAATTGGATCACCAGCCTGTGAATGAAAAACTTGAGGCTGACAGTCGCACGGTGAGTGTCTCTGAACGAATCATCAGTTTGAATCCAGATGCCGTTGCCTCAGCCGATGGCACGGGGCTTGAATTAGTATTGCCCGTCTCTGAAGAGGGCAGTGGCGTGAAGTGGCGAATGGTCTGGGGTGCGTTTTGCGGCGATCCGATTCTTAAAGTCAATAAAGATGGCCAAGAGCACGCTGCGAAATTTCGTTATGCGTCGCTTTGGCCCTCACTAGATGATGTGATGCATGCGGCAATTAAAGGTCGGGATGAACGACTGGTTTTGTCACGCAATTTTGAAAAGCTCCTTGAACAAACTCCCTTGCGTGCAGCTCAGAGACATCTCCTAAATCAAAGTTGGCAGCAGTATCTAAGCAACACCTTCTGGTGCGAGCTTGAAGACCACAGCGACTGGTTTAGTGTGTGGGATGGCAGCCGTTTTCTTCACTCGTCATTGGATGTTGAATACAATCTCACGCCGATGTACTTGTCGGTTTGGCCGAGTCTCTTGAGCTTGCAGTTTGACCAATGGGCTTTGCGCGTTACCGAACACCCAGAGTCCGGCGGGGTGTATTTGGCACATGATCTTGGATTTGGTTTTGATGCGACCAAGATGGGGTATGACCATGACATGCCTGTGGAAGAAAATAGCAATTACCTGCTAATGATGCAGGCTTATGCGCATTGGACCGGTGACCTAACGGGGGTTCGCAAGCATGAAGATTTATTACTAAAACTTGCGGATTATTTGGTCTGGACAGACACGGATGACAGCGGGTTTCCTTCCAAGGGCATGGCTAATACCATCGATGATGCTTTGGCGGCTCAACAGTTTGCTCGCAAGCAGACTTATCTGGCGATCAAGCGACTGGCAGGTTTATCAGCAGTGAGTGATTTGCTGATGCAGATTAATAAGACGGAGCTTAGCCAACAGTATCAGTCTGTTGTAGACAAGTACGCTCCTATTGTTGAAAGCACTGCTTGGCGTGGTGATCATTTTGCAGTTTGTGTTGATGGCTCCACCATGGGCTTACGCGATGCATGGACCAAACGGCCGCTTACGGAAGATGAACTGGTGGGGGCGGATGCTTATAGTATTTATTCGTCTAATGGCTTACTCTTGCCGATGATGTGCGGGCAGCCGTGGCTCATTTGCCGAGACAAAGTGCGTAAAGATATGATCAGTTCCGTGCGCGAAACGCTAGGGCATTATGGCTGCGGTCACAATGACAAAGAGCCGGAGAATGTTTGGATTTCACAAAACCTTTGGCGTGATCACCTGATGCGTTATGTCGAAGCGTCAGGGCCTAATCGGGCTCAGGGATACTGGGATATGCAGGTGATGAGCAACACCTCGCAGCAGTCTTGCGGCTTTGTCGATACCTATGTGACGAACAATTTGTGCTTTAGCCCGCGTGGTGCAACGGCTTTGGGTTACTTGCTTTCTTACCCACGGATCATCATTGACCGTTTGGCTCCGGGGGGCGCACGTATCTGCGTAAACCCAGATCGTGGTTATGCTCAACGCTGGCCGCTATTGCCTTTAGCAGACTGGAAAGCGGGCAAGATTCCGGTGTGTGTGGTGGACTGTGATGACGAAAATCAATCGCACGTGGTCATTGAAACACAGCTTGAATCTGTGATCATTCACGGTCAAGAAGAATCCGGCACGGGCATGATCGGGTGATAGGGATACCCCATGCTTTGACTCGGTAAGGAGCCTAAGAGCATCGTGTCTATTTTGTGCGCGTCGGACGATTCATAAGACTTTGTGGCGATTGTGTTGGCGATGTAAGTTATGCACAAGTTTTAATCGTGAAGGGTATAAGAGCATTTTTGTGAAATGACTTTCCACTTTGAATGATCCATGACCCGCGGGAATCCTTCGGCTTCCTGCGGCTTTTTTTTAGGCCAAAGCCGCAGGAAGTGACATCGTCAATTCCTGCGGGCTCCCCGGAAGCTCCCGAAAATTCCCGCAGCGATACGGATCGTGATCCAATAGTAATCAGCTGCAATAAAGCACTAGTAGGCCGTCAGTGATTACTTGATGGTTTGACACACAAGCCGCCGGAAGCTGCGTAAGCAGATTCCCGCGGGTTCCCCGTAAGTTATCTTGAGATACTTGAGGCGAGAATTTTTTCCAGACCCTCAATTCAGCGATGACAACTTACTAGAGCGCTGCTCTTTCAACCGTAACACCTACGTGCAGGCAAGTCTGGCTGCGGCTATTGAAAATCAAACAATCGCTGCGAGTTTATTCCGGGGGCAAGACGAATCTCCGTCTGCACCACCGATCCTTACATCGCATCACGAAGCTTTTTGAGTTGCCCAAGCAAGTCACACGCCTCTTCAATGCCCAGCATCGTCGCGGCATCGCTTTTACCATTGCGTGGGTCAGGGTGGACTTCAAGAAACAGAGACTGCACACCTGCCACCACTGCACACTTAGCTAGCAATGGCGCACTATCTGCCCGTCCACCCGTCGTCCGCCCCCCGGAAGCCCCGGAAGTTGCCCCGGAAGTCCCGGCACTCGCGCCAGGCAGCTGCGTGGAATGGGTCACGTCAAAACAAACCGGCCAGCCATGTTTCATCATGTCCGACACCCCCACAAAATCATTGACCAGACGTTGATAGCCAAAGAACGTCCCGCGTTCCATGAGCATAATGCCCGCCTTATCCGCACCACATTCAACAAGTTTTTCCACCACACT
>JAESSU010000523.1 GCA_016763955.1 Phycisphaeraceae bacterium
AAAATGTACTGCTTCAGCCATGCTTAACTTGCCGCTGAGTCAGCCAGAAAAAACGGAAAACGCTGGATTTTTAACACAACAGCTGGACTAAAAACGGGGCACAGCGCACTTCGAGAGTATTCGCCGTTTTTGAAGCATAATTAACGTTTATAACAAGGTGGGTTCGAACCTGGTCACATAGACCCCGCATTATGCGACTAAGAGTCCATAATGCAGACAAGTCAATTAATTCCAGCGCCTTGCAGGGTTCAAGCGCATCCCTTTCAATTCCATAAATTTGCCCAAGAGTGTAGGGGACTATAACTCTTCAGACTAAACGGCCTATTTTAGTCTCAGGAAATCACACAGCCTGCGCTGTGATCTTTTTACAAATCTTAACAAAGCGCCATGCGACTGGTGGCATAAAGTGGTCTTGATGATAGACAAAACCGATTCGTCTTGTTGGCCCGGAAGGTCGAAGTCGAATGTAAGAGATCTTCTTTGATTTTTGAGTGGCCATGCGAGGAACCAGTGTGATACCGAGTCCAGCTTCGACAAGACCGGTCAAACTCTGAACCTGGGAAGTTTCTAAAACCGTATCGAAAAGCTGTCGGCGTTTTGTACAAAAATCCCCGATTTGCTGGCGCATACAGTGAAGATCTTCCAACAATATCCACGGTTCTTTCATCGCCATGTTCAGGGATATAGACCTCTTTTTAGCAAATTTGTGATTGCTGGGTACCCCTAGGACAAAATCTTCCTCTAAAAGGGGGATAGAACTGAGGCTGTCATGACATACGGGCAAACTTCCAATGGCAAAATCCAGTTCTCCATTCAACAGTCGGGGCGCGAGTTCCTCCGAAGTCCCCTCTCGGATGATTATCTCAAGTTTCGGCAGTTCCTTTCTAAGGTGAGGCAGAATTTTTGGGAGCCAGAAAGGAGAGACAGTAGGTATTACACCGAGACGAATAGTTCCTTCATCGCTATCCAGCAATTTGGTTGCTGAATTTTTTGCTGCTTCGAGCCGATTGAGGATGACATGCGCGTGCGATAAGAATTGTTCGCCAAGGATTGTCAGCGAAACTTTCTTGCCCATTCGGTCGAACAGGGGAGCACCAATCTCATCCTCTAGTTTCTTAATCTGAACACTCAATGACGGCTGTGATACGTAACATCGCTTAGCTGCACGACCAAAATGCAACTCCTCGGATAGTGCTACAGCGTAGCGGATTTGATGAATTTCCATCGGGGATCTCCTTGACAGGTATAGCCTATCATTATTATAGATATATAGAATTGGATAATCAATAGTGAAGCGCCAATAATATAAACAACAACAATTAAGGAGGAACAAAATAAATGGAAACCATTCGACCCTTGGATCTATTCCATCTCATTCGCCGAGAAAACGGGACCAACATCATCGATGTTCGGACGCCGGCCGAGTACGAGGAATGTCATATTGAGGGCACTGAACTTTGTCCGTTCGGCCAACATGCGAAAATTTCATCGATGGAAAACGCTGAGCAGAATAAGGCTGAGTTGGAGGTACCCATCTATATTATTTGTCGCACGGGAACGCGGTCCAGGCAGGCCGCTATAAGTTTTGAAAACAAAGGTTACTCGAACACGGTAATTGTCGAAGGTGGATTACAGGAATGGGAGGTACTCAAGCTTTCAGTTGTTCGTGGCAAGAAAACGATAACGATTGATCGCCAGGTACAATTAGTTGTAGGAAGCATGATTCTTGGAAGCGTTACTTTAGGAATTTTAGTTCATCCGATTTTATTTGGATGGGCGGCTTTTGTTGGCGCGGGATTGATTTTTGCCGGATTATCTGGAACTTGTGGCATGGCGATGGTTTTGGCTCGTGCACCCTGGAATCAAGTTTGATCTTCATGTTCCTAACGATGGCGCTGGGTGGAGTCGTCGGCCTCACTCTGGGATTGATGGGAGGAGGGGGCACAATTCTGGCGATTCCTTTTCTTGTCTATATTCTCGATCAGTCGGCAAGCCAGGCTGTCGGAATTTCGCTCGCGACAGTTGGCGTGACATCTTTGGTGGGAGCGCTTGAGCGAATTTGGGCGGGAGAGGCTGACGTGGGGCCGGCTCTTTCTGTCCGTCTTGCCGGGATGATGACGGCACCTGTAGGAACCTGGATTGGGAGAGGGATTGCCCCCGATCTGCTAATGAACATGTTTGTGGTTCTGATGTTCATGATTGCGCTCCGATCTTGGCAGAACGCCAAGGGGAAATCTGCTGAAGAGGCAAGATTTGAAGAAGAAAAAATTTCAGCTCCGGCCTGTCGTTATGCTCCCACCGGGTCGATTCAAATGACATCACGATGTACGTTTGCATTAGTTTTGGCAGGATTAGTTGTCGGAATGGTATCCGGACTATTCGGTGTAGGTGGGGGATTTATTATAGTACCGGCTTTAATCTTTGCTGCACAAATGCCTGTCGATCGAGCAGTGGGAACTTCTCTCGTGGTAATTTCGATGGTGAGTTTTTCGGGACTGATATCGATTATATTTTCGAGAACTGAAATTCCGATTGCGATCACGGTTTGGTTCATATTAGGCAGCCTTTCCGGGCTTTATCTGGGAACAAAATACAGCAGGAAAATGGAAGGAACCGGACAGCAAAAAGTCTTTGCTGTTGAGGTTGGGATTGCGACGGTCTTCATGATCGTGCAAAATAACTAAGGAGGAAGAAAAGATGTTTTTTCATCAGGAATTTATACCAGGGCTGGCTATTGCTTCGTATGTGATTGGAGACGACAAAACAAAGGAAGTAGCGATTATTGATCCGACACGAGATATTGATAGGTATATCGATCTTGCCAAGAGACAAGGGTTTCGAATTCGCCATGTTTTCGAGACGCACGTTCATGCCGATTTTGTCAGCGGATCTGCCGAATTCAAGGATCGACTAGGAGAGGAAGTCAAAATTCATGTGTCGGGAATGGGAGGAGCGGAATGGACCCCTCCCTATGCCGACCATGTTGTCAAAGACGGAGAGAAAATCCACATGGGCGATATATGTTTTGAAGCTGTTCATACGCCGGGTCATACGTTGGAGCATATGAGCTGGGCACTCTACGACAAATCGCGAAGTGAAGATACTCCCTGGGTTCTATTTACAGGGGACTTTCTTTTCGTAGGCGACGTAGGTCGACCCGATCTGCTTGGAAAAGAAGCAATGCAAGCGCTCGGCAAGCAGCTTTACTCCAGTGTTTTCGAGCGTCTGCCAAAATTTGAGGATTTCATTGAAATTTTTCCCGGGCACGGCGAAGGTTCGTTATGCGGGAAAGCAATTGGATCGCGCCGATCATCGACTCTGGGATACGAACGAAAATTCAATGTTTCGCTGAAAGAGGACAACGAACAGCCTTGGATTGATAATCTTCTTTCCAGGATGCCAATCGCGCCGCCTTATTTTGCGCGGATGAAAAAAGTTAATTCCGGAATGCCTAAAATTCTGGGGACCAATCTTCCGGGCCAGCGGCGATTCACTGCTAAGGAAGTGTATGCTCACGCGTGTGAGGATTGTCTTATAGTGGACGTTCGTTCCAAAGAAGCGTTTGCCGGAGCACATATTCCTGGATCGATAAACATTCCACTCGGAGCCAACCTTCCCGTTTGGGCGGGATGGGTTCTTCCATATGATACCCCCACCCTCATCGTCCTCGATAATCCAGATGATATGAAGGAAGTTGTTACGCACTTAATTCGAGTAGGATTCGACGAGATTCAGGGCTATCTCGAAGATGGTATCGAGTCATGGGAAAATCATGGTTACGACACCAGTACACTCAAGACGATCTCTGTAAAGACTTTGTCAACGCTCCTCGATGATAAACCTTTCATCTTGGACGTGAGGACAGAGCGAGAGTGGAATTCGGGACACATTAAGGGTGCTCACCACATTCATGGTGGCCTGTTGCAAGACAGAATTGATGAAGTACCAAAAGATCGACCAGTTGTCGTGGTTTGCGGCAGTGGTTATCGGGGATCTATCGCCGCCTCCTTTCTAAAAAGAGCAGGTTATGAAGATGTCTCTAATTTACTTGGTGGGATGAGTGCTTGGAAAGCCGCGGGTAACCAATTCAAATAACGATTATTTCCATTTGACTAAAATTTACTACAGCGATCGGAGTGAGCCAATTTCCTCAAGAAGATCGCAAATTGTGAAAGAAGGCCTAACCAGCAGGGTTCGAACCTGGTCGCATAGACCCCGCATAGACCCCGCATAGACCCGGCTGATTCCGACGGAACCGGCCGGGTCTATTTCGTTAAGGCCGGGGTTTGTAAGTAAAACGAGAGTTGGTACGACATACTGCCTTATTTCGGAGGAATGATTTTGACGGTTTTGTAGCGGTCCTTTTGTAGAACAACTGTAGCAATAGCTGAAATGAGAATGCCGCGCAAGATTGC
>JAESSU010000524.1 GCA_016763955.1 Phycisphaeraceae bacterium
CCCGGAAGCTCCCCCGGAAGTTTAAGGCAACCGCCGCACAATCCGGCACTCCCCCGCAAGTCCGGAAGTTGAAGGCAACACCTGCACAATCCAGAACGTCCTGGAAACGCACCACCATCAGCTAGCATCCCGAATCCTGTAGAACATCTCCAATCAAACGGTTGGTTTGCCCCGTCGATTCTGGCGAAGCCCCCCAGAAAAAGATAAGTAATTTTCTTGACATCTAGGTTGGGCACGGCTAAGATTTAGTGCAACTTCAAAAATAGGTTTCGCGCGAAATCACGTTATGACACAGATCAATACCCCCAATCAAGCCGTGACCATGCAAGACGTTGCGAATCGTCTAGGTGTGTCGCATACCACAATTTCCCAAGTTCTTCGGGGCGTTGGGCGTATCAGTGAGGAGCGGCAGCATGAAATTCGCCGGGTGGTTCAGGAAATGGGATATCACCCTCATGTGGGCGCTCAACTGTTAAGCCGCAAGAAAACCGGGCAACTCGGTTTGATCATCAGCCAATCCTTGGATATTGCTTTGGAAAGCGGGTTTTTCGGGCCTATTCTTGGGAATTTTATCAGTGCCTGTCAGGAAGAGGGACAATCCTATGACATCGAAGTGGTTTCTCTGGATGAAGCTCAACCCTTTGAGCCGCCCCGGCAACTGACAGGCCAACTGGTGGACGGGACCCTCATTGCTGGCGGACTTCGTCCTGCTTTGGCGGACTGGTTAAGGACTCAGAATCGGCCATGGGTCTGCATTGATGATGAAGCTCCTTACAGTGTCCATTCTCTGCTTGATGACGGCGTTTACCAGGCAGTTCAGCATCTGGCAGCTCTGGGTCATCGACGCATCGCGTTTATGGGCGGCCCCATGAAATACCGAAGCCATCGATTGATGCGAGACGGCTTTGACCGTGCGGTGTTGGATTTTCGTCTGAACCCTTCAGATTCAGGCCACGACTGGGCTTGGCAAAGCGATGATGGTGCTTTTTCTCCAGCGATGATTCGTCAGGCCAGAGACCATATCCAATCGCTTCTGGACCTGCCTGAGCCTCCGACCGCCTTTGTTTGCATTGCCACGCGAATCGCACGGCTGGTGATTCATCTGGCAACAGCGAAGGGATTAACCGTTCCGGAGCATTTAAGCGTGATTGCCGTCGGCACCGCTCAGCACGCCGAAATGGGATTCCCGATGCTTTCAGCGATTGAGCCTGATTATCCTGCCATGGTGGAACAGGCGGTCCTGATGTTGCGTCGGTTGATCGCGGGTCGTTTGCCACAAATCCCGAATCAAACGGTCAAGCCCCATCTGGTCATGCGTGAAACCGTGTGTGCACCGGTTTATGAACCAAGTGTCCCCCGGGGGGGGGCGTTGAAAACAGAGACCTGAACAAGTGAAAGAAATGGACCCAAAACATGCCCCCTCATTCCAAGGAGCCTTTCAGACGAAAAGAAAAAAATTTAACGCTTTTACGCTAATCGAGCTTTTAGTTGTAATTAGCATTATTTCTATTTTGATTGCCATTTTATTGCCTGCCCTTGCCAAAGCCAGGCAAGCTGCCAGAGCCATTCAATGTGCTGCCAAACTTCATCAGCTTGCCTTGGTGCTTGTGACGTATGAAAGTGACAGCGATGAATATTTTCCCATCAACGACCCTGGAACTTCAGGGAGACAGCATTGGGATGATCGCCTTGGCTCTTATGATGGACGTAATTTATCGCTTGCTCAAAAGAAGGCGAATGGACTTCTCGCAGCAGGGAATTCCAATGCGATGTATCTGTGTCCCGCAGACCAGATTGGCCCTGCGACCACGACGAGGCTTCGGCGGACTTATTCACCCACATGGGGACAGCCAACCGCCACCAGCTCAACTATTCATCGAGGGATTGTGAGCCGAAAGGATGATACCAAGAGCTGGTCTCAGAATACCATTTCAATGACAAAACCTTCAGAAACACTGGTGATCGGGGGAAATGCCACATGCACAAAACATGCTGGGATTCTGGAATTTTAACGCCATGTTCACGGTGACTGTCAGCCAGAGATATGTATCAAAAGACTTGAATTATTGGGTTCACGGGTTTAACCGTTCCAATTGGCTGTTTGCAGATAGCCATGTCCAAATGACGGGCTTTGCCGATACGCTGACAGGTGCTTCCCCTGCACTTGATCCCGCAACGGTGGGTTGGGGAAGTAATATGACCAATACACGATGGGATACATGGAAGTAGTCATTATTACGCCATAATTTTTGAAATGCCAGTAAGGTCTTGTTTGGCAGGTAAGAAGCGGGGATATCTTCACAGATTGAACCATGCGCCAGGTGGCTATCGGTTCATACATTGTTTTTTAGATTACAAATAGAAAAGGTAGATTTGTTTATGTCACAGTGGGAATTGTTTTTTAATAGAGTTCGATTTTTCAAGGCATACAATCTATCTACCAAGATGAGATCATCAGGTTTTTGTTGCTTGGTCACTTTGCTGGCAATACTGATCTTTGGATTGGGAAATACTGCCGTCATGGCGAAAGAGATTGCGAAGTCAAAATCCCGGGGCATTCTCCTTGAAGGCGATCCGATGCAGGCTTCGGAATCTTCCTCGCAGAAAGAACAGACAAACGAAAAACATTTCTGGATCAAACCCGCTCGCGGCCTTGAAGCTTTTGTGCGTATTGATGCAAGTAAAACCTTAGGCCCGATCAATCGCCATATTTTCGGGGCTGGTCTTTTGCGTCCCCCGATGGATCAAACGAAAAACAAAGTCAAAGCCCGTCAGTCGGCACGCTCTTTTGGGCCAAAAGCGATTGAAGCGTCCAAGGCTATTCTTGCTGGCAGCAGTGTACGCATCTGGCTGCTTAACAATACAAGGACCTATCCTGACTATAACAAATGGTGGATAGACTTTGTTGAGCGTGTCAAACCTTCACGGTCTTACATTTTTACCCCTATCAGCCATGCGGACGCATTGATTCGATACACCAGCGAGAAAGACAATAATCTCTATCCACAGCAACAACCCTATGCTTGTGCTGCGCGTGTGCGTCAGATGAATAAAACCGCGTACCCGGGGCATCCCAATGGCCTCGGTATTCAATACTGGGAATTATGGAACGAGCCTCGATTTCGTCAAAACGGGGGTTGGGATCCCATTGAATACGCACGTTACTGTATTGATGCTGCTCGACGCATGAAGCAAGTTGATCCGACCCTTAAAATTGGCTCTCCTATTCATGGCGATGTTCGCGACCAATGGAATCAAACGATGCTCGCCTATCTGGGCAAACATGGGACCCAAGAAATAGACTTCATCGTCAACCATTATTACGACACCAAGTGGACTCGCCAATGGGATATCTATGGCAGCTATCTTGGCAGAGTAGGCTATAGCTCGGAGATTCGTCAACGTGTCCAGCGTGATCGCCAAGCCATCGAACGCGTCAGTGGTGGCAAATGGAAACTGACCAGCTCTGAATGGAACACCCATCCGAGGCGATACGATTGGCCCGGTGAAACGACCCATGATCTGGCGGTGGCGTTGTTTCAGGCATCGACCTTGCAAGCGTTTGTGGAAGAAGGCTTAGATGCCGCTCAGGTGTTCATGCTTCGCAATCGCACCATGGGGTTGTTCGACTTCGCCAACGGCAGCAATGATGATGACAATGCGGACTTGAAAATTTGGCCGACTTATGAAGTCTTCAAGCTCTATGCCAGCTACTACACAGGCCAGGTTCTTACAGATAAAACCACCAGTCCCACCTTTATCTGGAATTGGCATACGCCCCAAAGCACGCGTACCGATTTTCGTAGCAATTTCCGGGGGGGGGACCTTGAGTCTCGCCATGTGCCATACGTCGATGTGATTGCTTCGCGCAAGGACAAGAAAAATGTCACGCTCATGGTTGTGAACAAACACCCCGATCAAACCATTTATCTCAATGTCGCACTGGAGGGCGTGGGTGAACCGACGTCCATTGAAATGACCACGCTGACCGGCAAAGACAAGGAAGCTGCCGAAGCTGACTTGATTAAAACGCAGCCCGCGGTCGAGGATCCGTTGGTGATTGCGTTGCCTCCCCATAGTTTTTCCGCGATCCGTATAAAACTCAGCGAGCTGGACATGTCAAAAAACCAACAGGCCACAAAGCTGCTGAGGTTTATCAAAAAATGGCGTGTCGGAAAGTTAATCACAGCCACCAATCCCGCTGATCATGGGCTTGCGGAGGATCTTTCCCTAGCCGTGATCGCGGAGCCCAAAACCATTGAACTCAAAGCGGATCGCACCGGCTATGTCAATCTTTCGACTCCTTTGAAAATCAGTCGTGAAGCGTTGAAGAAAGCCTCTCAAGCGGTGGCGACAAGTTGGGTCTTCAGCCCGGTGCAACAAAAGCTTGTCCTTGGCCTTGGTCTGGACTTCTGGGGCGTTCTCTATGTCAACGGGCAACCTGTGTTGCGTGTGACGGATCGAAAAGGTTCGCCACAGCCCAATACCCACCGCGTGAAGACCTCCTTTCACGTTGGCTGGAATCGACTGGACGTGCGTGTGGCCAGTGGATCGGGGGGGATGGGATTTTGGCTGGCGATTGAAAATAATGGCGATCTGTTATTCAATGACAGCGAGAAGAAACCAGTTTGGCCTGTGTCATGGCATATCACCTCAGACCAGAGCGGCTATGTGAGTAAAAAAAAAAGCAAACAAAATAAAGCACAACCAGACGCTTCAGAAATAGCGTTGTCTGGGGCGTTTTTAAATCGTGCATTTATCCATTGGCCGACCAGTCCGCTTCCGCAAAGGGTTTTGCCGCGTGACCTGGCAGTCCGGTTTGTTTTGCCTGGGGCGATCTGTGACCGTGCTGGGCGCGTGTGGATTCGTCCGGTTCTGGAATCCTGGGACAGGTCTTTTCTCACCTACAACCATCAGCCCAAGCTGGGTAAACCCATTGCCCTGAAGCCGT
The DNA here is from genome assembly GCA_016763955.1 of Phycisphaeraceae bacterium. Taxonomy (GTDB): domain Bacteria; phylum Planctomycetota; class Phycisphaerae; order Phycisphaerales; family Phycisphaeraceae; genus UBA7800. The sequence goes on from JAESSU010000524.1 coordinate 4,952, forward strand.
CTGTTGTGGCTCAGTCCCAATGGGTGTTTGAAAGTCCCGCGGCGATTCCCTTGATTCGCCGTTGGTTGCGTCAGCCATCGTTGAATTATGGTCTTGCAGTTGAAAGCGATGTGGAAAACTTAGCGGTATTCCACCGCGACAATGTTCCTCGTCTTGAACTGCGTCTTGAAATTCGTAAAAAAAGAAAACGGTCAAAAAAACGTCAATAGTGCCTCACACGCACTAAACTTCCAAGGCCAAACGATTGGTTTTTGTTGCGATGACTGCATCAAGCCCTTTAATGCGAATCCTGAAAAATATGCCGCGGCCCTGTTGTCAAAGTGAACCACGCTTCATGGCCCAAGTGACCTCGGCGGCCTGACGATTTGCCTCCACGTCATGCACCCGAAACAGGTGGCCCCCTGCCGCCACGCCCAGTGCGGTCGTGGCGCACGTTGCACCGATCAATTCGCTCTGGCAGGGGCCTTTCCCCATCAAGAGTGCAGATTGAACCCATAAAACGCTTGCGACTGGTTCCCAGAATCACCGGATAGCCCGTGGCGACCAAGCTGTCTAGGCCATGGCAGAGGGATAGATTGTGGGCTGCGGTTTTTCCAAACCCGATACCCGGATCCCAAAGAATCTGATTTGGGGGGATGCCACACCTTCCACTTCACGAACCCGTTTACGACGATGAGCAGGCTTTAGATTTTTTTTTGAGAGAACGTCCTGTAAAATATGTTTGTCCAAACTCCAGTCAGCAACCAACGCCTTGAGCTTGCGATTTTCATCTCCCAACTGTTTGAGACGTCGAAGTTCCGACAAGCTCAAACCTGCAAATTTATTCTTCTAACGATAGAACGTCTGTTGACTGGCGCCCATTTTCCGACAGACCTCTTCGACAGGAATGCCAGACTTTGCTTGACGCAGAACAAAGGTGATTTGTTCGTTCGTAAATCGCGACTTCTTCAGGCCTATGCCCTTCCGGGGAAAAAGACCAGAATCGATCAGATTTTTCTCACTTAGAATGGTACAGGTTTAGGGGGGCAGGTCAGTCACCTTGCCGGGGACGAAACAGTGCGAGACGATGCGACTCCCTGCGGTCATTTACAGGATGAACGCTCAGGCACCGATATTCATAAGTCGTTAAATAGTCGAAAGAAATGCGATGTTTTGCGAGGTAGTGCCAAGCAATTCCAAAATGCCTCCTCAAGGACTCGAACCTTGAACCCGCTGATTAAGAGTCAGCTGCTCTGCCAATTGAGCTAAGGAAGCGTGCCAACGTGACTTCTCACGCGCAGTGCGCATTTTAGTGGATCGCATACACATGTCAAACTGATGATTGACAATCAAGTGATCAGAGTAGGTTCATTCGAATGAAGGGGATTATACGAATCGCGTCTATTTTGTGCGCGTCGGACGATTCATAAACCTTGGTAGCAATTACATTCGCCAGGTCAGTCACGCACGAGTTTTAATCGTGCTGGGGATGAGTTGACCGGGGATGTAGATTTATCGTTGGACATCAGAATTGGCACGACATGCCTGCCTGACGAACGCAGCGATTTCGGACTCGGTGGGGGGTGGGAAATAATCATCGATCCCGTCAGTGGTTAGGGATGAACCGGGGGTAAAACCTAGTGCGAACCAAGCTAGGCTAAGGAATAGGGCCATGAATCCCAGGGTGCGTTGCCATTGTTGTGTGGACATGGACAGCTTCCGTTTTTAGACTCGCATGCAGTTAAGCAATCAGAAGCATGTGCGTCGGTATTCTATGGGTCAATATTCTGTCACGAAACAAGAATTTTTACGTCATTAGTACTGTTGTGAGGCTAATTTACTTCAAATATTTCATCATGCAGTCTCAACTGCATGAGACTGCATGGCAAAATAAAATGGAGGCATTAGAGGAGTTTAAGGGTGGTAATCGTTACAAGCTGACTTTTAAAAATCATAAAGGTCAGCAGTTGGCCGAATCCTATTGCCATTGGTGATGCATCTAGCCATACTCGGAGGTGATTACATTTGAACTTGGATTGCCTTCATTACGGGGGTGCACGATTTTTAGTCTGAGGGGACTGAAAGTGTGATTGAGGGATAACGGAGGAAGACGCTTGAATTGCAATCTTTTTTGGCATCATTGGCGCACACGCGTGTTGCCAGAGTTGCGACGTATCTGTAAAAAAGTTGCGCGCAATCGCCAGTCGTCCACACGCAC
>JAESSU010000525.1 GCA_016763955.1 Phycisphaeraceae bacterium
CAAGAACCGGGTCTCGGAAGACGGTCATGTCCGGGAGCATGAGCCCTCGTTTGTGTAAAGCACGATGATGCCTCCCCACGGAGCTTGGTCCGATGAATTTTACATCAGGGCATGCGCGTTCAAACCCCTTGGCTGTGCGGACGTGTTGAATGCCTGCATGGTAGACATCGTATCCGCAGTCCACGATTTTATTGGGGATCAGTTGGGCCTCTTCTTTGACGGTGCCCGCCTCACGTTCTTCGGGGAACCATCCGTTGATGATGGCCCCATGTTGTCTTGGGTAAAGCCCCGTCATCAGGCTACTGCGCGCAGGAACGCACAGCGGACACATGGTGTAGTGATGCTCGAATACGGTGCCTTGTGAAGCCAGCGAATCGAGGTGTGGTGTATCACATTGTTGGTCGCCATAAGCGTCCAACATGTCATACCTTAATTGATCTGCCATCAGAAAGATGATGTTTGACATGCTAAAAGGCTAACGTTGGTGTATCTTGGTTTCAATGTCACCCCCAGAAGTTTCTCAAGAAATAGGTCGTGTGGTTAGCCTGATTCAAGGCAGAGTCTGTTTGCAGCTTAAGGTTGTGCCGGGGGCCAGCCGTACAAAAATCACTGGTTTACTAGGGGATCGACTCAAAGTGACCGTCGCGGCACCGCCTGAAGATGGCAAAGCAAACAAGGTAATATGCCAATTACTTGCCAAAAAATTTTCTGTCACAAATCGCGATGTGACCGTGGTCAGGGGTACTGCTAACCCGTTTAAGACCGTACAATTGTCTGGCCTGACGTATGAACAGGCCGTTGTTATTTTGCAGTCGATTCTATTGTGAGATGTTTAAAGATGCCTACAGGTTTGGTTCATGATTCAGTTTTTTTACGTCACGTGACCGGGCCCAAACATCCCGAGCGCGTCGAACGTCTCCAAGCGATTGACACGATGCTTAGCCAGTCGGGTTTGATGGATCAATTGGTTGTAGTGCCGCTTCACACGGTGAGCGAAAAGTGGTTGCTAGTGATGCATGATAAAAATTATCTGCATCGGATTCATGCCGCTTGTAGCTATGGTGTGCCTTACGTGGATGTGCCTGATTCTGTGGTCTGCCGTGCGTCGGAGTTGGTTGCTAAGCAAGCCGTTGGTGGATGTCTTACCGCGGCATCCAAAGTGATGGCCGGTGAACTAAGCAATGCATTTTGTGCTCTTCGCCCGCCGGGGCATCATGCTGAGCGTGATCGGTCGATGGGGTTTTGTCTTTTTAATAACATTGCCATCACCGCAGAATATCTGATCAAAGAGCATGGCCTAGAACGCATCGCAATCGTGGACTTTGATGCTCATCATGGTAATGGCACGCAGCACCTCTTTGAAGACCGCAGTGATGTTTTGTTTATCAGTCTCCATGAAGACCCAATGACTCAATACCCCGAAACAGGCTTTGCAAACGAGACAGGCAAGGGCATAGGCACGGGGTACACGTTAAATATCCCCATGCCAGTAGGCAGTGAGGATGCCGTTTATCTGAAGGCTTTTAATCAACAGGTCCTGCCTAGACTCCGTGAATACCAGCCACAGTTTTTACTCATCTCCGCAGGTTTTGATGCAGCACCTGATGATCCTTTAGGACATTTGTGTGTTAGTACACAGGGCTTTGGCTGGATGTCTGAGCAGTTAATTGAGCTAGCAGGGGTGTTGTGCAAAGGTCGCGTTGTTTCCATGCTAGAAGGGGGCTACGACTTGCCCTCATTAACAGCAGGTGTCCAAGTGCATATTGAGGCGTTGTTGCATGCGAATGTTTGTTCTGCGAATGTTTGATTATCGAATAAAACCGCAGCACGCCTAAGGCTCTGAGAAAAACCCTGCAACCTGCGTTACAATACGTCAATGACGCAACCCGCCCAGACAACTTCAACATGGTATGACGATGGCATGCAGTTTACTTGTACGCAATGTGGCAATTGCTGTACAGGACCTGCCGGTTACGTTTGGTTTAATGATCAGGAAGCTGATGAGATGGCTCAGGCTGTGGATATGAAAAAAGCCGAATTCTTAGAGGCCTACAGTCATGTCGAATTTGGCAATCGAACCCTCAAAGAAATTTGCAATGAAAAGGGTGAATACGACTGCGTCTTTTTGAAAAAAGACAAAGAAGGCAAGCGGGGATGTTCGATTTATGCAGTGCGCCCGCAACAGTGTCGTACGTGGCCGTTTTGGCCTGAGAACCTCAAATCCCCAGAACATTGGCGCCGTGGGGCAGTTCGTTGTCCGGGCATGACGGCTGGGGGGCTGCAAGGACAAGGGCAAGGTAAGTTTTATCCCATTGAAGAAATCCGCGTAATTCGTGACAGCAATGTGTGATGCTCACTCATGGCAACAGTGGTATCAGATGAGCATGCTGCCTCACATAAGTGACCGCATCGTCGAGTTGTATGATGCGCTGGGAACAGCCATCGAGCAGCAGGGGGCTACTTGTTGGTCCAGTGGCAAATGTTGCAACTTCAATGCCCACGGCCATCTGCTTTACGTCACCGGCTTGGAGATCGCATGGTACTGTCATCAGCTTCAATCTACCGCGGTGACTGTGGATCTAAAAGCGGCTTGCCCGTTTCAGATTGATGGACTTTGCTCGACGCATGCGATTCGGCCACTAGGATGTCGGGTCTATTTTTGTCAGGCAGGGACCGCAGACTGGCAGCAGGACCTTTACGAACAGTTTCAAAAACAGCTCGTCCAACTGCATGAAGATCAAGCAATTCCGTATGCTTACATGGAATGGCGTTACGGTCTAGCCCAAGCGTTACCATTACGTCCGCTGACTTAGACCACTGAATCCTGTGAGTCTTTAACAGATTCGCTTGCCTGCTTTGGCGAACCAGTTAGACTTATTGTCATGGCTTTTGAAAAACCAGGTGGAAATCTTCGAAGGTCTCTGTCTGTGTTTGACTTGGATTATTGTGGGTGATTTTTCGATTGGTGTGAAAGAATATATGAAACGAATTCTCATTGGAGTCACTTTGTTATTGATGCTTGTTCAACCAAGCATGGGACAGGAATCGTCCCACACAAAAATCCGATTGATGCTTGGTGAATTACAGAGCAAAATTCCACGTCATCGAATCAGTATTAATCAGTGTCAAACACCGCCAGTGATCGATGGTAAACTCGATGATGGGGCGTGGGAACATGCTGCTTTATTGACTCATTTTATTCGCAATAACTATAACGGGACGAAATCTATTGCCGGGCTGACCCCTGCTGAGGCGCAGTCATTGATTCATGTGACTTATGACGACCAGTATTTTTATATCGGTGCCCAGATGATGGAGCCCGACATGCAGTATTTGGTCAGCGTAACAGAGAACCGTGATGACCAAGCCTGGACGGACGATTCTCTAGAATGGTTTTTCGATACGGACCTTACAGGCAAACAAATCATTCAACTTATTTCCAGTAACAAGGGGGTTATCTGGGATGGCCATGATTATAAAGGTAAAACGAAGGTTGACTGGACCTGCCAAGGGTTTAAAGTCGCCGCAAGTCATGGCAAAGATTGTTGGTATGTGGAATGGGCCGTGCCTTATGCCGGGCTAGGTGTGCCCGTTCCCCAAAAAGGTGATGTATGGCGCATGCAGTTTGCCCGTCAACGTTATGCTACCCCCGCCGGCCAACGTCGTGAAAACAGCACATGGGTCGGTAGTATTGAATCAACTTTTAAAGTGC
>JAESSU010000526.1 GCA_016763955.1 Phycisphaeraceae bacterium
TAACCGCTGAGCTAAGGGCCCGCTTGCTTGGACGAATGCTTACGTTAGAGGTTACTTGAACATTTTAAGTTGGTAGCGTTCTAGATCAAGCTTGTTAACAGGGTTATCGACATTCAGACGATATTCACCGCTAAAACAGGCTGTGCAATAGTGGTCGTTGGGATGCTTCACACAACTGAGCATGCCTTCAAGCGATAAGTAATGCAGACTGTCCACACCTAAAAATTCTGCGATTTGCTCGACCGTTCGTGATGTTGCCACAAGCTGTGCCTGGTCTTGAAAATCAATACCAAAGTAACACGGATGGCGGATTGGCGGACAGCTAATTCGCAGGTGAATTTCTTTCGCACCTGCTTTGCGGAGTTGCATCATTTTGACACGGGTGGTGGTGCCTCGCACAACTGAGTCATCGACTACGATGATGCGATTGCCGTCGATCACTTCACGCACGACGTTGAGTTTTAACTGTACTGCCGTATTGCGTTGATCTTGCGTGGGCTTGATAAATGTTCGCCCGACATAGCGGTTGGGCACGATGCCTTCACGATATTGAATCCCGCTATAACGCGAATACCCCAAAGCTGCACTGCGGCCAGAGTCGGGCATGGGGATCACACAGTCTGCATCGACATGTGATTCTTCAGCAATCTTTTCGCCTAACTTTTCACGAACCATTTGAACGGTCTCGCCAAAGACCTTGGAACTGGGGTTGGCAAAATAAATATGTTCAAAAATACAGTGAGCGGGCTTTTGCTGTTCTGCAAAGCGGCGGGACGTAATGCCTGAATCATCAATGGTGACGATTTCACCGGGTTCTACTTCACGTAAAAATGTCGCACCGATAGCATCAAATGCAACCGTCTCACTTGCTGCACAGTAATGGCCATCCGGAGTTGTTCCCAAGACCAAAGGACGCCAGCCCCATGGGTCTCGAACCACTTCAAGACGGTTATCAAACAGGAACACCAAGCTGTAAGCACCTTGCAAATGCTGCAATGCTTCGACCATGGGATCGGTATGGCTTATGTGATGCGAAGCTAACAAATGAATGATGACTTCAGTATCAGTGGTGGTCCGGAAGATATGCCCACGGCGTTCATATTGTTCACGGAGTATTAGCGCGTTGATGAGATTGCCGTTATGCCCCACAGCGACTTGGCCGCCGATGTATTCACGCAGCAGGGGTTGGGCATTATCAGAGACACTTGAGCCGGTGGTTGAATACCGGTTATGTCCGATTGCGGCTTTGGAGTCAGATAACCGCTCAAGGTCGCTAGCTTTAAAGACTTGAGGAACCAGCCCCATTCCCACATGTGCTTGGAGGATACGGCCATCGCTAACTGCGATGCCCGCGGACTCCTGACCACGGTGTTGTTGGGCGTACAGGGCGGTATAGGTCAGGTGTGCGCTGTTTGGATCGCCCCAAACACCGAACACACCACATTTATGCTTAGCTTCTTCGCTCATGCCGGTCATCGCAATCCATAGGTTAGGCCGGTAAAACCAAAATTTAACCTGTTCGATGGGTTCGGTCAAGCAGTCCCCCCGGAAGTTTTTCTCAAAGTGCTTCAAAATTTCTTGGAACTTCCAATTTGTTCTTGGAAGTTACTCACCAAAACCTCGGCAAACCAAACTTGCTCACAAACAAGATTTATCATACAATGTAACGTTCCCTTAAAGACTCAGGAGTAATCGACGATGATCGAAGCCCTTAAAGATGACAGCATTGTTCACAAGGTCGGTGGCCGTTTTAAGTTCACCGCGCTGATTCAACATCGTATCCGTGAACTAATGGATGGTGCCCGTCCACTGGTTGAACGCGAAGGCCGCACGGACTTTGAAATTGCAGTCCAAGAAATCTGTGAAGAAAAAACCACCTTTGAAATGCCCGAAGGCGTCGTAGTCGACAGATAAAGCGTTAGCCTGTCCTTTGGGATCAGTCTGACGTATGGTGTCTCATATGACATCCAATTCAAAACCCACAAAGCAAAACGACAACACTTGGCAAGACCGTCAGGTGTTGGTTGCTGTTACAGGTGGCATTGCCTGCTACAAAACATGCACACTGGTAAGCCGCTTAGCACAAGCTGGCGCAACGGTGCGGGTGGCAATGTCTGATTCGGCAATGAAATTTGTCACGCCCTTGACCTTCCAGTCACTGAGTAACCAGCCGGTTCACACGAGCCTGTGGGAATCGTTTGACCGCCCAGATGCTCAGCATATCGGGATCGCTCGCTGGTGTGATATCGCGATTATCGCGCCCGCAACAGCTAACGTTATTGCCAAGGCTGCAACAGGCATCTGTGATGATCTACTCAGCACGGTCTTGTGCGCAATCCCCCAGCAAACACCTGTGATTTTTGCCCCAGCGATGAACGCAGACATGTGGGCTAACCCAGTGACCCAGCGGAATATTCAGACCGTCAAAGACCTATTGCACTGGCAACAAATCGGCCCCGAAGAAGGCTGGCAAGCCTGTCGAACAATTGGGGCAGGACGCATGAGTGAGCCTGAGGCAATCATCCAGTTCGCTTCGCAATGCTAAATCACGACACCTAAATCGCCACATCTGATAGAAACTTTTTTCTGTCACCCCCCCCCATGATTCCCAGTGGGAATTCAAAAAAACTTCCCGTCACTATTTTTAAGAACAACCGCCCTGCCTGATGAACCGAATCCACCCCATTCGCATATTGTATTTTTTGACGTTTGGCATGATGGGGGCATGGTTGCCGTTCCTGCCGTTGTACCTAAAACAGACTCAATGGACACCTGTACAAATCGGCGGGTTGCTGAGTCTTTCGAGCGTGTCGATTTTAGTCACACCTGTTTTGGTCACGATGCTTGCGGACATGCATGTACAACCTAAGCGGTTGATCCTGATTATCAATTTTCTGGCAGGAAGTACGTTTTTGATCCTATGGCAGGTCGATACGTTCTGGCCAATCATGTGGCTGTTTCTGTTTTACAGTTTAGTCGCTGCGCCGGTGATGGCCTTACAAGATGGACTCTACTTTAGCTTCAGTAAAATGCATCCTAAAAACGCACCGCCCTTTCACCGAGTCCGCGTGTTTGGGACGATGGGATTTATTTTCCCAAGCCTAATCATGTTCGTGCTTCTGGAGTATCAATGTTCTTTAAAAGTGATGATGCTCCTCGCTGCGAGTCTCTGCTTTGCAAACATGATCAACGCTTTGTTTTTGCCCAAAGTCCAACGCGAAACCATCAAACGCAAACGATTACCCACCCGTGATGCTTTAAACGTGATACTGCAAAAGCATGTGCTTTTGTTCTGCGCGGCTCTGTGGCTGATGAACATGGTATCCGCTGCGTTTTATGGTTTTCACCCTGTGTTTCTCCGCGAGACGGTGGGACTAGCAGATCAATGGATCGGGCTGATGGTCAATCTGGGCGTGGCGATTGAAATCATTTTCATGCTCAGCTTCGGCTGGTTACTCGGGCGATTGGGCTTGAAAAAATTGATGGTTATAGGGATCATCAGCACGGCGATCCGTATGATCATTTTGGCCTTTTGCAGCTCTCTACCGATGGTGCTTCTAAGTCAGGGATTACACGGGATGATGGTGATGGTCGTGCATGTGGTTCCGCCGGTGTTTCTTAATGCCAACGCCAAGCAGTCGTTTCGCTCATCGATTCAAGGCCTCTTTGCCATGGTGGTCATGGGCACTGGGCGCATCTTTGGGAATCTGATTGCAGGCTATCTAGCAGCCATCAGTTTAACGGTGTTGTATAGCTATGCGGCAGTGTTGTGCCTCATCGCTGCGGTGATCGTACTCATCGGGCTAAAACATTGGAATATGCATGAGATTCGTGATGCCAAGCCCGACGATGAACTGCGAGTGGAAACTAACGCTCTGCTGGGGCCGCCTGAATAATCCCAAGAATCCCCCAACCCACGCAGCTCGCTAATGCAACTGCGGTGATATGTGTCGCAACTGCTGGCGTGACTTGATTAATCAGCAGCTGAGACATCGTCGACACAGGGCTAATAAGCATCGACCATGATTGTCCGAACACGGCCTGTAAGACCGGTTCACCAAACAGTAAACCCACACAAATGAGCATCGCAATCGTTCGTGGCAAACTTTCAATTGAACGCTTACCCACTGCAATGAAAAGCCCAATCAATAAACTCCATGCAAGCAAAGCAGCATTAATCCACAGACTCTGCATCATGCTCCAATTAGCCGTAATTTGAAGCGGCCAAAGAACCGATTGGTTAACCAAAGCCAAACACAACCATTGAACAAACACAACCCAAGTTCGTGCAGGAACCGAAATAGGCTGATTTTCATTCGATCCTGTTTGACTCACAATGTATCGCAACTGACTAAGTTGCAAAGCAGGCCAAACCACCATCATCCCAAAAACCATGCACCACACCATCCAATGACTCGCATGCACCGGTGAATCGACTTGCAAACTCGCAAGCCAGACCACAAAGAGATACAAACACCAAAGTAAAACTAACAAACGTGTCGATGCCCATCGCCACTGACGGATCGCAAGTTTCGTAGGCCGTGTTGGGATAGACGTAGGACTCTGGGGCAACGCTGATGTGCCAGTCACAGAATCCTCAGGGGTAGTTGAATTTTGTAAGTTCACTGTGTGTAAGTGTAACCCACCAGCGTGCGATTGTCCGCAATGGGTTGATGCACTAGGACACTTTCTGTGAAGATATCCACCGTTTTGCCCGAAACATCAATCTGCCCGCAACGTTGGTAAAGCCCCGCTAAAGCATTGAGCTTCGCAGCATCCGTCACTTCCACAGGATGACCTTGCCCAAGGGGATATCCCCAATGAACTTGCCCACCTAAATGAGTCAACAAGGTCAATCGAATACGACCGCGACGGTCACGTTGACTCACATCCACAGATTTAATTTGACTCGCATAAGGCTGATTGCTAACCAGCTGCACCAGTTGCAAACCTGCTGTCAAAGCAGCATCACCCCAGACCATCCCCGGCCTTACCAAAGTCTCACCAACACCTGTAATCACCGGCAAGCCGACCGGGGCTAACTGGTGTTCAAGATAAAGGCCCGGAAGCAAATGATATTGACCATCAATCAAATGATAGCCGTGCTCAGACTGCACCATCGCCACCGGCTCGCGATAAACAGCATGCACCAACACCCGGCCCCCAGTCGTCCGCGCAATGCGAGCAACTTGCCCAACCCATGGGCTACTGGCAAGCGATTTAACTGCTTGGTTTAAACTTTGAACATCCATCGGATCCTGCCCAAGTTCACCTGCAATGCGTTGCTGAATCTGCTGTCTAAGAAACGGACTCATCCAAGTCGGTGCATCAACTAATTGAACCTGCTCCCAAATCACCGTTTTAGATTGCGTCTTTGAGATGTAAGATTTGAGTCGGCCTTCAGTCCATTGCCAGACAAGACACAACGACACGAGCAAGGCAAAACCACCCAGAATCCGAAGCCCCATTAAAGTACGAGCTGAATCCCAAGTCGTGGACTTATTAATACGACGGGCGGATGTTTTTCTGCCACGTGCCGTTTTCTTACCCGTTTTCTTCGATGTTGATTGATGCAAAAACCAGCTCATCTTCACTCCATTGTTGAGCAGGTCCTGCTTATCAGAACCAGCTTCTATATGGATCGGCATGTGAGCTTGCTTTTTCCGATCCATCAAATGACACTTAATATCTATCGTCCGATAAAGGGGCATAACAAAAAAGGAACTGGAAAATGATCTTGATTTTTTTGACAATGAGCCCAAAAAGGTCCGATAGCTCCAAAATTTAGTCAAACATCGGAACCGGCATTCATTTGATCAGCATCATCGGCAGCTGCTCGCACGATTCCGATCCCTATGCAACAGCCAAGAAGTCCAGCCGATGCATAATGAATGGGCAATGCCAAAGCCGGCCCAGGAAACTGTGCCATGATTGTCCCACCGGGTTCACTGCCGTTAAAAAGAGCTTGCATCACGACAGCTTGGTCTTCATACCGAAAAAGCACCATAAAATACGCGCAAATAGCGACCACGAAAGGACTCATAAATATCGCAACTGGATTAGTATTGGGCATCAATGTCTGCCCCATTCCCGCACCCAGTGCAAAACTAAACACCAAACCACAAAGAATCTGGTTAATGCTAGCATTTTGGATCAATAGATAAGACATGATCAAGGCAATCACTGAGCTGATCACCGCTGCCATCAATTCGTTTACACCAGGGGTTTTCAAGACTGTCTTCCATTGAGAATTCCGTCTCACCAACACAGGCAGCTGCCGATGCACAACCGGTCGGAACTGATAAATCAAGGCAATCGCGCACAACAGCATCAATTGCCAAAGCAACATTTCAGTGATCAATTGCCAATAAGAACCGGGTAAATCCGCCCGTTCTAACCACCCTATCGTGCTACCTCCTGTATATGCCAAGACCAGCAAAGAGCCAGCAAACACTGAAATACCAGTGGTAAAGCGCCCCACCGCGCATAACAAAGTGGATAAGACCAATATCGGAACCGCCGCCGCCATCACCAGCAGACAGGTCACCATTCCCATTGGCGCATCGAGCAGAACAATGCCCTGCGTTCCCGTAGCACTTTTAAGTGATGGAAGAATTCCCACCCAGCACAAGCTGCCCAGCAACACGCCCAAAGCGATGCCAATCCTTTGCCAGATCGGTGCAATCATGAGGAATTCCCTTACAAATTTAGACGCTCGAAATTAACTGTTCAAATCCTGACTCTGCCATTGGATCAGGAACCGCAATAGGACGCAACCATAGCCTGGCAAACGCTAGGGCAAACGCATATCGCGTAAATGGTCTTGGCGAGCCGTGTTGTGTCAACACGGAATTGACCGTAGGTCAAAAATGTTGCGCCAAAAAATGCTTTACTCACTGGTTTTACAGTTGACCGAGGATCAAAATCGGCTGACACAGCCTAGCTCGTCAAGACAGGGGCTATCTGCGTTTGCCATGTGGAAAACGCAAGGGTTATTATATGAGTCCCATCTCCTTTTCCAAGATAAAACCATTTTTTTTGAACTAAATCCGAAATGGACCGTATCAATACTCCGATAAAATAAATTCAAATATATTCAACATTACTATTGACACCGATTCAGGGGATATTATACTTAACTCAATAGAGGTAAGTTAATGTGTTCCGATTCAGGGTATCCCAAGCTAGGCAAATGTCTGGCCTCTGAATTGAAACACTGACCTAGGAGAAACAACCTGCCAGGACCCGCTTCTGAGACATTCAATATTCTGGGGGCTACAGAAAATTGTTCTGAGCTATTGTCGATTTTATTACCAGTACTGGGGCGAGTGATCGCCTCTTCACATTGTCGGCAGTTACATTCCAAAATCGAGGAGACGAATCTTATAGTCAACAGTTAAAAAAGAATAGTTGCAATATACAGGTATCAACCCGGTATTTTATGTCTTTTATTATTTGATCTTTCTTGATCAAAACTGCAACAACCCTAAATTAACTGAACACCCATAAGCCAAGTCCGATCAATCTGGTTTGAACGCTGCCAAAGAGTCTCTTTTTCTCTTTTATTGAGGAGCTTTTTATGAAAAAGCGCGCGTTTACATTGATCGAACTGTTGGTTGTTATCTCAATCATCGCTCTGCTCATCGGCATTTTGCTTCCTGCGTTGGGTGCGGCTCGCCGTACTGCACGTCAGATGCAGAACTCCACGCAGATCCGTGGTATCCACACAGGTTTGGTGCTGTTTAGCCAAGGTAACAATACCTACTATCCTGGTATTAACACCATTGGTACACTCGTTACCAACACTGTGGAATTCCGTTTCCAAGAACTGCTTGATGACAACTACTTCACCGGCGAATATGTCATCAGCCCTTCTGAAACCAAGACCCGCTGGACAACTGGCACTGCTCTCACAGCTGCGAATAACCTTTCATACGCGTTGTTAGAACTCGGTTCTGGTGCTAGCAACCGTCGTAACGAATGGCGTGACACAAGCAACAGTGAAGCTGCTGTCCTAAGTGACCGTGCAAAGCAGAACACCACCACAGCTTTCGTCAAATCTGTTCACACTAATCCTACAGCGAGCACCAATGAATGGCGTGGCTCGGTTGGATTCAACGATAACCATGTCACATTCGAAGCAACCCACGACCAGTTGGACCTTCAATACGGTGACGACTCCACAACCGACGACAACCTGTTCGCTGGTGCTGCTGCATCAGACGCTCTGATGATCTCTGCCGCTTCTGGTACAGTCGCTGGTACAAATGTCATGTACGACTAATAGCCGAATGACAAGGATCTATCTTACCTGACAAGGTCAATTTGATCTTTCGGATTAGATAAAACCGATCATACAAAGCTGGCTGTCTCCTATGAGGCAGCCAGCTTTTTTTATGCGCCTGAAAATCACAACCATCCACTGCAAGCATCTCTTAAAAAAAGTCCAAGTCACCATGCTCCATTTCATAAGGTTATTTGTAAAAGCTCACATCACCGCAGCGATAGTGTTTCATTGCAGCTTTTTTGTATTGGATCACGATCAGCATCACTACGGAAAATAGCTGCGACACCTCCGGGAGTAGGGCAAACGCATGTCCCGAAAATCGTCTTGGCGAGCCGTGTTGTGTCAACACGGAATTAACCGTAGGTCAAAATGTTGCGCCAAAAATACGCCAAAAATACTTTGTAAAATGATTTAACCATTGACCTTCGGTCAAA
>JAESSU010000527.1 GCA_016763955.1 Phycisphaeraceae bacterium
ATGTTTGCGAAAGCCTTTGAGTGTTGTTCTAAAGACGCGGATGACACTTGGGCCATTGGCTTCAAAGTCACGTGCAAAGGCACGCACGAGCATGTCGGTTTCCATCCCTTCTGGAATGTTGGGATGGACGTGGCTGAATTTAAGTTGACCGTGGCTATCTGCGGTGTTGTTGCAATCAGGGTCCACGAGTGTGCCCGCTTCTTGGTGTTCTTTCCATAGGGGCGTGCCTGGGATGGGCGTATAGAGCATGAACTGGTGGAACTCGGTATCGAAGCTCGCGGAGTAATCAAATGTTTCGTCAATATTTTCGGGTGTGTGTTCTTCCATGCCAACGATGGAGGAGCCTAGTACGCGGATGCCGTTGTTTTGAAGATTGCGAACCAGTTCGTGTGCATCGATATTTTTGAGTTTGGTGTATTTGCTGTCCTTGCCTTCAAGTCCCATCCATACCCATGAGATACCTAAGCCGATGAGTTGTTCCATGGTGTAGGTACGTAGGATATTTGCAGAGCTAAAGACGTAGAGCGACCATGCTTTGTTGTTTTCTTGCATCAGTTCCAAAATGCGTAGTGCTTTTTTGCGGTGGATCAGAAAGTTCTCATCCATGATGAAAAATGAGTTGACTTTTAGATCACGTTCCAGATCACACATGATTTTGAAAATGTCATCCCCATTGTTATAGAACTCGATGAATTTTCCCTTGCCGCCGAACATATGGGAAGTCGAGCAGAAGTTACAACCTAGCGGGCAACCCACGGATGGGATTAGTGATGCTGCGACATCGCCGGGTTTGTCATTGAGTGTGATTCCCATTGATCGTGCACCAAATCCTGAGAGGATTCGTGGATGTTTGATGTGTGAATCTGGGGCTTGTCCTAGGAACTGTCGGAACCAACCAATGCCTTCGCCACTGACAATGTGGTCTGCATCAATGATTTTGGCTAGTGGTTCTACGTTGGCAATATGTCCGCCGATGACGATGGTGGCATTGGGCTGATGCTCACGGATCAACTCGCACATGTGTTTGACCTTGTGCATATTGGGCATGATGGAGGTAATGCCAATCACGTCATATTGTTTACTGGTGATTTCTTCAATAAAGCGTTCTCGCGTCGGGAAGTCCAGCAGGGTGCTAGGATTGGTGATGTTGTCACGGATCATCATGATCCCCCACGAGCGATGGAACATGCGCAAAGAAAATGGGCCTTGGACGCGCGTGACTTGGTTGTGATAAAGCTCCATCGGATTGAGCTTGCGTGATCCATAATCGTCATCTTGAGCATACGGGCCAAAGACGGATGTGAGCAAGACTTTGGCTTTAGAGCCAAGGTCGTGCGTGGGGACTTCATCATGATGTTTGTTTACAGGACGCTGTGGCAGGGAGATGGTTGTCATTCAATCAAGACCTTTATTCCCGACTCTAGTTCCATCCAGAGACTTGTGGGATTGAGTTTACAAACTGTGATCCGCACCCAAAACATCCATGTGCAAAACAATGCAATCATCGTTTGAGCCTACAGAACTCAAGACGACTTAGGGCTGCCTGATCACCAAAGTTGGGTTATCATACCGATTTGTCTGTTAAAAGTCACGCATAAAGATAAAACAATCTTAATCTCCTGATCTTTATATAAGACAAGACGGTATTAATAAATAAGTTAGCAATTAAAGTGGCAGGTCTGGGGATTGTTGCAAGTTGTAATTAATGGACAGATAATGAGGTTGGGGTTATACTTCGATTGATCAAATCAGCGGGGCGTAGCTCAGCTTGGTAGAGCGCTGCGTTCGGGGCGCAGAGGCCGCAGGTTCAAATCCTGTCGCCCCGATTTTGGTTAGTCTTTGATAATGATGCACCGTCATTGTCCCCCGAAACACTCATGACAGCATGCCTTTGGCAATCGTCGAATGATCAACGTTGCGATTGGGAATTGAATCCACCAAATCTATTTTTGTTTCATGGTTTTATTTTGAGAATTAGCATGCCCGCATCTTGTACCGTTTGTATTGCATTGGGAAGTAACATGGGAGATCGTGCATCTCACATGGCTGCTGCGCGGGGGGCGTTATCTAAATTGCCTAAGACAAAGTTGTTGGCTTTTAGTCAGACGCTTGAAACACAACCGGTGGGGCCGATTGACCAGCAAGCTTTTTTTAATGCAGCTGCGATGATTAGTACAGAACTTTTGCCACGGGAATTGCTCGATGAGTTAAATTTGATTGAAGCACAACGTGGCAGAGATCGCTTTAAAACGCGGATTAAGTGGGGGCCCCGACCGCTTGATCTTGACATTATCTTCTATCAACAGCAAGTGATAAGTGAAGACGATCTGACGATTCCTCATCCTTTGATGCATCAGCGATGGTTCGTTCTTAAACCTTTATGCGAGATTGCCCCGGACTGGGTGCATCCAATCCTTGAGCAAACGGTGACACAATTGCTCGCAAAGGTGAAGCCTTAGCCCGTTGACGGTAAACTAATCAGTTATGGAATTACCTGTCACTCCGATTAATCAAGCCACACACATGCCTCGTATTCAGCTCAATGAAATTTTCTATTCACTCCAAGGTGAAAGTACATGGGCTGGTTTACGATGTGTTTTTATTCGTCTTAAGGGCTGCCACTTGCGCTGCTGCTATTGCGACACTGAATATGCTTTTCATGAAGGCGAGTCGTTTACACTTGAACAAGTGATCGAAAAAATCACAGGTTTTGACTGTGACCTATTTGAAATCACTGGCGGCGAGCCTCTCTTGCAAAAGCAGGTTCATCCATTGATGACGCAACTTTGCGAGATGGGCAAGACCGTCCTCGTTGAGACAAGCGGGGCATGTGGTATTAGTGTGTGTGATCCGCGTGTGATTCGCATTTTGGATATCAAAACGCCCGGTAGCGGCGAGGTGCAAAGCAACCTTTGGTCGAATATGGCACATCTTAGATCAGACGATGAGATCAAGTTCGTACTCTGTGATCGAGATGATTATGATTGGGCCAAACAGATCATCGATCAATACAAACTAGACCAACGCGTAAAAGCAATTTTAATGAGTGCGGTTAACGCAATGCCACCCACCAAAGAGTTAGCAGGTTGCCAAACGCTATCTATGGCTCAATTAGCTGCATGGATTTTAGAAGACAACTTGCCCGTGCGAATGCAGGCACAATTGCACAAACAAATTTGGGACCCCGCAACTCGCGGTGTCTAATATGGTGTTAAGGCTCAATTAGGAAGTCTTGACCTGTGACAGTTGCAAGAATTCTCCCATCAGATTCAAGGACAATGTCATCAGATGATGCGAGGTAAGAATAGCTCGGCTCGATAATATGCACAGTGGTGTTTTTTGCGTGAGAACATCCAAGCAATAAAAGGCTGCTGGCTGTCAAAAATGACAAAACTAGCTTATCTCGCATGTGAACCTCATCTCTAAAATGCCTGCACCCATCTGTACTTATCGAGTCAGTGACAGGTTGCAGATCAATAACGATAGATTATGAGGTTTATCGGATGCTCAGGAAAAACAATGAACGATTTTCTACTAACGCCCGTGTTTTTTTGTAAAACAGGACGTTACAAGTATAAACTCCTATTAGTCAACAGGTAAATTCCCTTGTAATTGTATTTTTTCCCCTTCTTGATCCGGCTGAGTAGTGAGCGTATCGGTCGCAGGATTTAGGCTCGATTCAGAAGGGGGAGCGGGGTTTGCCTCACTTGGTAATAGGCTACTTTGTTCTAATTGTTTAAGCCATGTCAATACATCTGCTGTAATGTCCGCTTCGGGGGAGACCATTACGATCGACTCCGAAAGGCTAATGACAATGTCCAATCCATGATCTTTAGCGACCGATTGGATGATTGGATCTACTTTTTGTCGGAACTGTCCAACGAGTGTGGTATGAAATTGATCGCTTTCCTGCTGAGCTTTACTGAGTTCCTGCCTGTACTGATTATCTAGTTGGGCTGAAAGTTTTTGAAATTCTGCAAGTTGATCTCGGGTTGGCTTTTGGCCTAACTCTTTTTGTTTAAGTTCTAGTTGACTACGAATGCTGCTTTGGAGTTGTTGTAACCGTTGGCCGACCTGTTGATTAAACTGGGTTAGCTGCTGATTTAAAGCTTGATCAAACCCAACAGCCCGGGCAATTTGTTGCATGTCCACAATCGCCACATTGCTGCTTGTGGTCTTGTCTTCAGATTTTTGACAGCCAATGGCTAGCATCAACAAAACGAATAACAGTAAGCTTGAACCTCTAAACATTAAAACTCTCCAATTCGGTGAATCAATCATTATTTTCAACCTTGACATAAATGCGGTTTCAAGACACACTGGACAGTCCTGATAAAACTCAAACAAATTATTTTGATAGTCATCTCTTTATTAAGGTAACAAACCCTGGCTGATTCCCAATCATCATTGCCTAAAACGCTAACACACCCCTCTTTGGATCTGTGTGTGCTGGGCAGCGGTTCAAGAGGCAATTGCACGATGATTCAGTATCAAGGGCAAACGATGCTCCTAGATGCAGGACTAGGGCCGCTTACCATTAGCCGAAGACTTGATCAGCATAAAAGTAATCTTAAACAGATCAAAGCCATCGTCATTACGCACATGGATCAAGATCATTTCCGTCTAACTTGGATTAAAACCATGATTCAGTGGGAAATCCCACTTTATATCCATACAAAGCATATCTCCAAGCTAGAGCGCACCTCCCAAGCAACTGCACTTCTTACGTTAGGTCTGGTTCGTGGGTTCACACAAAAGTTTAGCCCGATTAATAACCTTGAATTTGACCCCATCTACCTGCATCATGACCAGCAAGGGACCTTTGGCTACCGAATTGATTGCGATATGGGCGCGATTGGTTTTGCCACAGACTTAGGGCATGTTCCTGATGAATTGATCCAGAAATTTACCAATGTGGACCTGATCGCTTTGGAGTCAAATTATGATCCTAAGTTGCAGCAGTTAAGTCCACGCCCAGAGATGCTCAAACGCCGGGTCATGGGGCAAGCTGGGCATCTGTCTAACGATCAAGCATTTAAAGCCATCCA
>JAESSU010000528.1 GCA_016763955.1 Phycisphaeraceae bacterium
AGTGAGACATGGTTATACCAACGGTCTGGCGGGTGCCCGTCGGAAAGTTGCATTTGATTTGCGATATCTGCGTCGTCGTAGCGTCTTTAATGATTTGAAGTTGTTACTCGCGACGTTTCCAAAAGTGTGGGATCAAGCTGCACTGTAAAGTTTAAGCAGTATCAAGAGGAAAAGTAAGATGTTCAATTTACACCGTACAATTAAGCGCCCCGCGTTCACCGCAGGCCCGATTCTCATGGGAATTTTGGTCAGCATCGTGGGATGTTCACAACCCCAGTACACGGATTTTAGTGCTTTTGTGACAACCCCTCGTCCAACCGTGACGAGTAAGGCATACACGCTAGCACCACCGGATACGATTACGATCTATTCTAAGCGTGTGGGGGAAATTTCCGGTCACACCGAAACGATTCGTCCTGATGGTCGCATCACCTTGCCATTGCTTGGTTCGTACTTTGTTGCGGGCAAGACACCTGAGCAAGTTAGTAGTGAACTTCAGCAGCTTGCGGCAAAGTATTACGAAGATGCGGATGTGAGTTTGCGCGTTGTGGGTTTTAATTCCAAACGAATCTTTGTATTCGGTGAAGTGGCCCGCCCTGGTGCTTATTCATACAACGGTGCCAACACCGTGCCTCAAACCTTGGCGATCGCTCAGCCTTCACGCCTAGCAGACCCCACACGCATTCATGTTTTAAGACCTAATGCACAAGGTGACATGGTCAAACGGATGACCATTGATCTAGACAAAATGGTTAAGCAAGGTGATACCTCACTGGATGCGGTTTTGAATGAGGGTGACATCTTGTATGTCCCGGCAAACGGCTTTGCCGCAGTTGGCCTAGCCTTGCAACAGATACTTCTGCCCATTCAGCCAGCAGCTCAGACGATCGCCGCACCAGTCAATATCGGTGGCAATATGGCAAGTTATCCGTATCAAGGCGGAGCCGACAACAGGAACGGGAACTGATGATCTGTCGGGAGACAGGGTAGCGTAGAACTTTTACACGTCACGTACGTGATCTTAAATATCGGAAGGAAGTCTTTCAGATGAGTCGCAACACCAATCAAGCAAAAGCCTTAGTCGACGCATGGTTTATATTCCTGCGTTACAAATGGCGGTTCGTCTTCCCACTGTTTGTGGTCAGTGCAGCCGTTTTAGCACTCTCATTGCTGCTTCCACGCAAGTATCACGCTGAAGCAGTCTTTGATAGGCGAACGGACCAAATCCTGGCTTCCATCATGAATGGCAGTGTCATCAAGACCAAGTACAGCAAGGACGTTAGCATCCGCGAGGAAATGACTAACGGCGTGGTGCTGGACAAAGCCATTGAAGACATCAAGCCCTTTGTGGCAGCACGTGTCGCAGCAGGTGGCCCGGACACCAATCTCACCGAGCTTCGATATGACATGTCTCGGAAATTGCAGATCCGCTTTGAGATATCCACACAGCAACACGAACGAGTTAGTGTCACGTACATTGGCCACGATCCTGAGATATCCCGTAGGGTGATCAATCGCCTGGTGTACAACTATATCGAACAGGCTCGTGTGGACATTGCCCACGGTATGGAAAAAGCACAGGGCTTTTTCTATGACGAAGTGGATCGTACACGTGTGAAAATTGAATCATTGGAAAATCAGAAGCTCACCTACGAAATTAAGTATGCGGAGTTACTTCCTAATTCACCTAATAGTATCAACGTCGTGCAAGGGCAAGTCGAGGAACGCATTGCAGACTTGACCCGTAAGATCACCATGGCTAAAGCTTATGTTTTGAATTGCGAAGAAATGCTTGCAAGCACTTCACAAACCGTGAATTCATTAGTCAAAGAACGCAATCCAGAGCTGATTCGTTTGGAAGATAAATCCCGTGATCTAACCAATCAATACCGTACTGCTGTCGTCATCAACAAGATGACGGAACGACACCCTGATGTCATGGATTTGAAGATTCAAATTAATGAAATACAGGCTAAGATTCAGGCTACTGATACTGAAGTGGTAACACGTAAGACCGTTGCTAATAATGGCCGCTTTGAAGAGATGAAGCTGACGCTAAATAGTGCCCAGGCACAGCAGGCTTCATTGGAAAGTGAGTTGGTTCAGGTGACGGATCGTCGTATTGCATTGACTGCCAAGTCAGCAGATATCTTCCCGATTCGTTCGGAGTATCGCAAGATCATACGTCAGATGGATCAACTGCAACGTGAAATGCAATTCTGGGAAGAAAATCTACGTCGAATTCAAATGGCCCGCAGTGCTGAAAACGGCAACCGTGGTGTGCAGCTAACGTTTATTCGCCCTTGCCGCCAGCTTACTGTGCCGGTTGCTCCAAGTATGTTCCAAATCGTCTTAAGTGCTATTGGCCTAGGGCTAATTGCCGGCTCTGTGAGCCTTTTGTTTGCCCATCGCATGGATGAAACGTTCCATGACGGCGAGCAGCTTTCAAACACATTGCAACTGCCGTTACTAGGTGAAGTCAGTGAGATTGTTTCGGTGCAGCATCGTCGTATGAGAAAGATTCGCAACATGGTGGTTTACCCACTCAACGCGGTTGCGATGACAGCGGTGCTAGGAGCTTTGGTGAGTGTTTTATATCTGAACCTAAAGTCGCCTGACACCCAAGAAATGGTTCAAGAGGAAGCCATGCCATGGGTACAGCCGACGGTTAATGAGCAGCCTACAGCCATTGGCAAGATTGAAAATCGTCAGGCTGACACGGAGTAATGGAATTTGTACAGGATGGGCAATGATGGCATGCAAGGTACAGTTGTAAAGTTTGAAGCCCGCCAGGCTGACGCAGAGATAGAGTAAGGAAAACTCGAGATGTACGAAGCTTTTTTTAATCTAAAAACCTTGCCTTTTGAGAACACGCCTAACCCGCAGTTCTTCTTTGCAAGCGAGGAGCACCGTGAGGCCTTGGCCGCGATTGAATACACAATCCGGATGAGAAAAGGATACGTGTGCATCACCGGGCCTGTTGGAACAGGTAAAACAACGGTGAGCCGAACCATGATTAGTCGTTGTGAAGATAATGTTCACATTGTTCCTATTCTTCACGGTCATGAAAACGGCACGCAGTTGCTTCGCCAGATTCTACGTGCTGTGGAAGTTACTTATCGTGCCAATGATGATCACGCTGTGTTACTGGAAAAACTGTTCACGTATTTACATGAACAACTTGCGGCAGGTGAGCCTGTGGTATTGCTTGTTGATGACGCACACATGCTTTCAGACCAAACGCTTGAAGAACTCCGTTTGCTCAGTAACTACGAGAGCAATCGCGACAAGCTTGTGCAGGTGGTACTCGTCGGCCAGAATGAGCTGATTCAACGACTTAATCAGACGAACATGGCTGCCTTAAAACAGCGAATTGCCATGTCTCAATCGCTTAAGGCCTTGAATATTCAAGAAACGGCAGCCTACATTGGACATCGTATTCGTGTGGCTAGTATTGATCCGCAGAATTTGCAGGTTCACTTTCCAGGCCGGACACTTGAAGCGATTTATAAACTCACGCGGGGCATTCCCCGTCTGGTGAATTATGCCTGTGATAATTGCATGCTTTTAGCCAGTATAAAAAATGAACGTGAAATCACGCCTTTGATGGTTCAAACGATCAGCAAGGATCTTTCGTTGCATCTTAAACAAACTGAATTTGTTTCTTCAACCAGCGAGGCCCCGCGGCTCGCCTTAGCAGGGAATATGTAATCATGGGGTATATCTTTGACGCATTAAATCGTGGCGGTCAGAAATCTGACGAGTCTAAAAAACCACTTGCTGACATTAGCCCGACAAGTTCGGATGATATTCAGCAGTCGCTAAAACTAGCACAGTCTGTAGACGGTGAACAGAACCAAGACTCAGCTGATCCTAAACAGGCTCCAGAGATTGGAGCACCTGCTTCGCCAACCGTGTCGGTTTCAATGCCGACACCGCAGCTAGCAGGGGGTAAGGCCGAACTAGACTACAGTGATGTGGATGAACGGTTGGTGAGTTTGACCAATCCTTCATGCGTGATTGCTGAAGAGTATCGTTCGATCCGAACGGGCTTGCTTGCTAAGTGGGAAAACCGTCGTCATCTGGTACACACGATTACCAGTGCGACTCCCCAGGAAGGCAAGACGATCACGAGTCTGAATATGGGCTTGATCATGGCTGAATTGCATAACCGTAAGACACTAGTCATTGAAGCGGACCTTCGTCTGCCACAGTTTAAGAAGCTCTTGAATCTGCCTCAGTCTTATGGCTTAGTCGGTGTGCTGCGAGGCGAAGCATCTTTCAAAGATGCCTTGCTGGAAGTGGGGCCTAATGGCTTGCACGTATTACCCGCTGGAACGCGTGTGAATAACGAAGCAGTCCAACTGCTTTCTAGTCCGCAAATGAGTTCGATGATCAAGAAACTTAAACGTGAATATGATCACATTATTATCGATACGCCTCCCGTCGTGGAATTAGCAGATGCTGGTATCCTTGGTGCGATGAGTGACGACGTGATTCTTGTTGCACGAATGGGACGAACTCCTAGCACCTTGATCCGTCAGGCGATTCGCACACTTGAGAGCTACCGTGCTCCCGTGGCAGGTGTGATTGCAACCGATCATTCCCGTAGTTTCCGTCAATATTATTACTACCGTTACGGCTATCGCTATCAAAACCGGTATTACTCACAGGCTGCATAGAGCCATACTGTTTATTTGAATGAGGTCAGTCAACCTGCGGTGTATCTGGAGTGAATGTTATGCGGGATTTCGAGCAAGATTGTGAAATCAACGAGGCGGTTGGGAGAAAGACAACGCGTCAAGCAACGCAATGGGGCGGAGGGGAGAATCTGCCACCATGCAATTTGGAGTCGAGTTCATCGACACTAAAGGAGTTGCCATTGATTGGAGCAAATGCAACAGGACGTAAACGTCCAGCATTGTTGATGCTTAGCCACTGTGTTCCTGATCCAATGGGAACCGCGGACCGGGCACGGGCTTGGCAAATGTTACGATTGGCCAGTCAAACACATGATGTGCATCTGGCTTGCATTATGGATGAGCCGGTTCACCTAGACCAATGGCGGCATGTTCATTCACAAACGCACACTATTGTGGTGGAAAACTGTCCGTTTCGAAGAGAAGCAGTGAGCCGGGGCTTATCATTGTTTGCGCCCAGTATCTCAGACCAAGTACGCATGACAGCAGCCTTGCGTCGTCAAGTTCGGTTGCTCCGTAAGGATCATCGCTTTGATGCGGTGATGTGTATGCATCCGGGACTTTGGCCACTGGCTGAAAGAGTTCGAGCTAACGTGCGGGTCTGTGATTTGTATCAGCCATTGAGTATGGCACATGAATTGGTTGCTCAACGTAGCAACAACATTGCAAGACAAATATGGCATAACCAACGTGCCAATCAACGCGGGGAAATGGAACAGTACATTGCTCGCCGTGCAGATATTTTAACCATCAATTCAGCTTTAGCGCAGCACTCATTCCTAGATCAACACTGTCATTCAGTGGTCGTCCCTGATGCTGTGGACCTAGGTTACTTCAAGCTGCCGATCCATGCAGCACAATCAGAAGTGCCCCAAGTGGTTCTTCATGGAGACTGGCATAACCGAAGCTTCTGGCGTGCAAAGAGCTGGTTCACCGATGAAATCTGGCCCAAAATTAAAAGTGCTGTCCCTCAAGCAGTACTCACTTGTTCAGGCCCAGCTTTATCACCTGCAACCGCAAGCCGATTGAGCTACGCATCTGTAGTCGTATCGTCTTTGACAGAAGTTTCACAAGCAGTTTGGCCCACACTCCAAGCCATGGCTATGGCAAGACCCGTCGTCGCCTCGCCAGCTTCACTTTCAGACATGGGCGCTAAGCATGGTGAACACCTGCTGATCCCCAAGTATGATCGCGACTGGGTGGACCTGTGTGTCGACTCACTGAGAAACTCAGCGATGAGATTACAACTCGCCCGGGGTGCTAGAAACTTTATCCAACAACATTGCCCAATTAAAACCACCGGCATGGAACTGAGCTACGTCATGGCACGTCGTATCAGTGATGTCCCAAACTATGCACAGGCAGCTTAATTTAGTGCCTAGGCATTGCAACAGAGACTGTGGCAACCTACTATGCGCCTGATTATGGGGCAGCAAGTTACTAAACCTTCGACCCACCAGGAGCGTCGTGCCGTTGCAGGTACAATGCTCCTGGTTTTAATTATTAGCTTAGCCGCGGCCCAGTGGCTTAGTCACTATCGCTCGGGCGTTTCACAAGAACGCTACGAACCAGACTTAGACGATCAAAGTCGCTTTGCAGAACTGACGGTCCATCATATTGATTCTCTAAAGCTCCAATTGCCCCCCAGTTGGAAGCAAGTTTCTGAGTCACAATTAACGCAAACCATGGGCGTGATCAGTGAATCATTTTTCACCCTAAACCAGCCGCCATACAATCAATTACATGTGATGCAATTAGATGTAGGTCATGTGCAGGACCCGCAATCAGCTCTCTATGCAGCGATTCGTCAAGGCGTGAATCAACACGATCTCGCATCGCTGAGTATCGTACATCAATGGGCTCGACGGCGGGGTAATCGCATGGTTCGCCGACTCCTTGCAGTGAGTCGAACGGATGGCCAACTGGTTTTGCATCACCTGATGATTTGGACACATGATGGTCGCAACTATTGGGCGTTTTATGCCAGCCGCCGTGAGCCGAGCTTAAATGTTGATCCGAAACGCATGTCAAATTTTGACAAGCTGCATACCAGCATCGCACTGCTAGCTGCGGATACACGATTCAAACTGGTGACCCCAGAAGACATGGCAGATCGGATGCTTGGGTTTTCCGAATCTTTAGCAGCGAATCATGCGACCTGTGATGCTAATGCTCCGGGAGCTGTTTTACTTTACCCTGATTCACTGGATGATTTTTGTATTGTCCGTGTTGCCCGGTCTGCTCATCAGGATCAAGCGGAACTTAAACAAGCCCTTACTTGGCAATTCCAAGCGAGCATGCATCGAAAACCCGAGGCAACAGAGCTGACTCAAAATACAACTCTAAGTTACACGAATCTGTGGTCGCTGCATTTTCCTGCTGACAGTGATATTGGCATTGGCCCGCAGCCTCTGTCTCGCGATTTACATGTCATTGAACAAGCTAGGGCCATGCCACTGATTTTTGAAGTGATCGGGCAGGTGGATGCGGTCAAAGCGGTTGTCGATTTGTTACCTCAATTAGCAAGTACGATGGACATGATGCCCGAACACTTCACGCAGCAAAGAGAGGCTCTTGAGCAAGGTCTTAAAGTGGTGAGTCAGACGGTTGGGCATCTTAAAAATGTCGTAAAATCGGAGCAAGTTTTTTACACCATAGCGATTGCGAATAAAAAAATAGGTTATCAATTAGAACAGATCACCCGGTTGACGCAGGAGACTGCACAAAGTGATATTCAGGTTGTTTTCCCAAGTCAGAAAAATAAATCTGCCATCGTTGATCATCATTGGGCAATTGACTGGAAGAACGAAAGTTTTACTTCGGACACCGTTGAGCATCCGTTTGAGGGGAATTTGACTCAACGACGTTTGCATATAACGCCCAGTAACATTGTGTGTCAGGCAGATGCGTTGGCATTTAATTTGAATGTCAGTGATATCCCCTGGCCGGTGGCTGAAGATAATTGGCCAGTAGATTGGATCAAGCAGCAGAGATTGTTAAATCGCTGGCTGCTGATTTCTACGGTGTCTGCTAGCAAGCCTCCGATTCTCAACTGGGTCTACATACAGCAAGTTGCAGAAGGTTATCATTTACTGCGTCGTCCTGTGTACGGTTTGGATACCCATGTTTTTTTGCTTGATGCTCGTGGTCGTTTCGTGAGTCTCAATGGTTTTGACCTAGATGTCCGATCAACAGGTGCTTTAGCCATCACCGTGCAACGAGTCACCTTAGAAGATGTGTATAATCAGTGGCCGACAGATAAGCCCTCAATCCAAAAATGGATCAAAGAACATGCTCAAATGGATCATTAATACCGTATGCCTGACGCTACTACTTGGCACGTTGACTGTGGGCTCGCTAGCACAGGCTAATCCTCTTTTGGATAATCACCGTTGGCAGGAATACTCCTATGGCGTGTCGATTCTACCCCCATTAGGTGGGAGCGTTCATAAGCAGTCTGCCGATCAGGCGATTTTGCGGATCACCATGCCAGACGGTTATGCCATCAATTTATTTATTAAAAAAAGTACCGTACAAATCAATTTGCCCACGGTCCGCAGTCAAGCGTTAGAACAGATGGCCGGTGCTTATCCTTCAGCAACCGTCTTGTCGGATATGAATCAAACGGTCAACAAGCGAGATCAAATGGCATTGCATTTTTTCTTGCCTCGCACCCAGCAAGGCCCTTGGGTAACTGCACAAACATTTATCCAACTTTCGCCACAGGTCTTTGTTCTATTTCAATTAGAAACACCAAAGAATTTATACGAACTAGCCAAGCCGACTTATGATGCTGTGGTTCGTAGCATGCAAGTTTCAGACCCGCGATTGCTGCTTGCTGAACGTGAAAAATTACTGGATGCCGGTCATACGCTGCTTAAGCAAGTCAACTATAAACAATTCGTTAAGCAACTCATCCCTGAACAATGGCTCCGATTTGTTGAAGGTGATCGTGATATCGGCTACATGCGCATTCGCCAGAGCTATGGCCGTTTGGATGATCGCAAAGAAAAAATGCCTGCCTACATCGAACGCTTCGGC
>JAESSU010000529.1 GCA_016763955.1 Phycisphaeraceae bacterium
ATCGCTAGTAATCGCGTATCAGCTATGACGCGGTGAATATGTTCCTGAGCCTTGTACACACCGCCCGTCAAGTCATGGGAGCTGGAGGGACCCAAAGTCGCCACGATTCAGTGGTGCCTACGGTCAATTCGGTGACTGGGACTAAGTCGTAACAAGGTAGCCGTAGGGGAACCTGCGGCTGGATCACCTCCTTTCTACGGGATATACGTAGACATCAAACACAGAGAGATCTGAATTGATGATCTGTCAGCATATCCTCGCCTCTCTTTTGAGAGATAGCTAAGTGGTAACACTTAGTGAAGCATGTACAACTGTTCACTTGTCAGTGATCAACACTCACAAATTAAAAAGCTCATTGAAGCAATTCAATGAGCTTTTTTTACGCGCACACCCGGAAGCTCCCCCGGAAGCTCCCCCGGAAGTTTAAGGCAACCGCCGCACAATCCGGCACTCCCCCGCAAGTCCGGAAGTTGAAGACAACACACGATCAATAGACGCACGAGATCATAGCAATGTAACGACCTAGCTCTCCCCTGCTGCTTCCAACCAAACACACACAGATATAGTAAAGGCTTGTAACAGCATCTGCTGAAGCATGGAGCCTCGGCTAGTCCCATTTATCTCCCCATTTGGAAGATATCCAAAAGTCAACTACTATCTTGAACATGCCTGAAACATCTAATCACATTGACATGCAACAGATTAAGTTGTTGGAAGTATTCGTAGTCGACAACGATGAATTACAGGACCTCGAATCACATCTCGGCAGATTTAATATTTTCGATGCGTTGGGCATTGCACGTGCTGAAATTCGGCACTCTAATTTTCTGGCATGGTTACTTGATCCTTCTGAATCTCACAACCAAGGCCACTCTTTCTCAACGCCCTACTTATGGATCTATTCAAGAAAGTTCGTTCTGAAATACACTTCGTTCCAATCTCCCCCATTGAACTGGACAGAGCGGAATTACGAAATGTTGATATCCGACGCGAATGGCAACATATTGATCTACTAATAAAATGCGAATCCCCGCGTTTTATTGTTGCCATTGAAAACAAAATTGATTCAAGCGAACACGGCGACCAGTTAGTCAGATACCGAACAACAGTCGAAAAACACTTCCCGCAATATAATTCCATTTTTGTTTACCTGACCAAACAGGCCGACGAGCCTAGCGATGAGCAATGGTGTGCCTATAGTTATGAAGACATCTGCCGAACACTCCGACGCGTACGCAACACACAACAGAACGCGATCGGTAAGGATGTTCTAACTTTTCTTGATCACTATCTGAACGTGATTGAAAATAGATTCATGGACAACCCAATGATTGAAAATCTATGTAGGGGAATTTATAACTGCCATGAAGAAGCCCTGAAGCTGATTAGTGACTCATCTACTTGTACCCCATATATCAAAGAACAATGCGACAAAATTCGCAGAAACCACCAACAAGCATTGGGCTTAATCTTTGACCATGTTGGCATCGGATCACCAACGGCAGATTTGATCAATTTGATCTCGGAATCTATCCAATCAGAATTTGGCGATCAACTACTGATTACCAAAAAAACAGATTACCTGTTGGAGTTTGTCCCACAGTCATGGAGTAATTTTTTTTCCTGAAATTAGTACAGAAAACAGGGGACAACATTGGATTTTTCTGAAAGTTTATCTTATAAAAAATATGTGTCGTACTTATATCTATGCCAGTCCTACAACAAAGCCCGACATCAGATCAGCAATTATAAATCGATTAATACAATCTCCTGAAGAATTCGGTCTTTCAAGGAATGAAAATTTCAAAGATGATTGGACAAAAATTAGTACTAGGACTCTCGCAAAATGGAGCGGTATTAATGATTTAAATGAAGAGGCTATTGTTCAAAAAGTTATCATAGATATTAAAGACAGACTGGAACTCTTGAAGCAAGTACCACAAGCCATCAAACCAATCCTTGATACGTTTAACTAACATGAACCATAGTATGTGGGCGTGACCTGCCCCAATTCATGTACCAGTAGCTATGAGAGTCTGGTGCGATGTGACCCGCTCCCGATTTCTGTACCAGCGTTTGTGAAAAATCAGGATATCAACTGGCGGCACCAGCCTGGCCTGATGAAGCGGAGAACGAAACGCAGGCAGGGACCGTTTCGTTACCTCAAATCCCAATCTAGGCATGGCGGCGGCTGCACGGGCATTGAGTTTGGCTAAATAGTCTACGCTTGGATTGGGTTTGCCAACGAAAAAATACACAGCTAAGGCAATGTAAAAAACAATCAGGCATACCAATACCCAAGCACAGTAACGTGTGATACGCCAAAGCAAATGTCTAAAAGATTTGAGAATCGACTGGATCATATCCGTCCCCCCCGGATACCCCCGGATTACCCCCGGATTACCCCAGACACTATACGGCTTGTTCTATGATCCATACTATACCCAATCGGGTATCATTTTGTCCGCACTAAAAATGCTTTAGATGCCTAAAAATAAGACCGGGGGCCGCGTTCAAAATGCCTTAAATCCCAATTCCCTTTCAATTGCTTCTGAACTAAAGATAGAAGCTTGCGCGTTGCCGGGCTTGTCAAAATAACTCAAATCCACCTTATCGCCCCACCATCGGCGCAACACCTCAGCGGTCGATTCCTTCACCCATGCTTTTTGACTCACTGTATTTAAAACACGGACGCCAGGCTTGATTGCAGACTCCACTGCTAGCGTAAAAGCCTTAACCGCCCTGCTGCATGACAATAGCGTCATACTGCCAGCGGCCCATGGATGAATATCACAAGGCAGGACCAATGCAGGTGGCTGATCATCTGCATGCAACGCAGCTAAACGGAGATTGATCACATCGATCTCTGGATTCTGCAAGTGCAAATAACGGGTCACTTCTTCCATCAGATATTTGGACATGCCATAGCCATCGCGATCCAAACAGGGATGCTCATCTGACATCGGCAAAGTCACCGGCCTAAAAGACGTACTCTCAATCCCCACTACCGCTATCGAACTGGCATTGACATATTTTCGACAACCACGATCAATGAGGTATTGCATCAAACATCGCGTGCCTTCAACATTAACCGCAATGGCCTCGCGTTCCAGACAACCACCTGTCACAGCAGCAAGATGAACCACCGCATCAATGGCATGACCATCTAACTGTCGCAAGTCTTCAAACGCTGAAAAGTTGCCTTGGTAATGCGTCTGATTCGGAGCAGCTTGCAGACACTTGCGTCCTAGGGTCACCACATGATGATGCTTGGATAATTCCGCAAGCATTGCTGATCCTAAAAAGCCGCTCGCACCGGTTAGTAAAATCGTATCCATATATAAAATCCCTGTTTTTAAGGCTAAATGTAATTTTTAAGACCACTGAATCGTCATGCCCACAATGTCTTTGTCACCTTGATTGATCCGCTCAAACATGCTCGGAGCTTGGGCTGCTTCGATACGATGCGTGATCGTTTTTTCCCAAGGCAAGACCCCGCTTGTCATGTGTTTTATCACCGTCTGACGGCAAGGCATCAGGCCATCATCACAAGGGAAAAAAGTTTGCAACTGTTTGCCATGCGGGACAAGAAAATTAAAACTAACAGGTGCTTGGCCGTAATTACCTTGCCAAACAAATTTACCTTGGTTGCGACAAAATGCAATCGCAGTATCTATTAATGATGGCACGCCGGTACACTCGAATACCACATCCGCACCACTTTCGCTAAGAGCTTGCACTTGTGCTAGGGCATCTGTTTTACTGCCATTGATTTGAACATCCGCCCCCATCGCCTTGGCCATCTCTAACTGACGATCCTGCACATCGACAGCAATGACTTTGCAACCGCGCAATGATGCCGCCGCCACTACGCCTAGACCAATTAGGCCACAACCATGCACCACGACAGTTTGCCCCATTTTAGGTTCTGCCATATCCACACCATGAAACCCCACCGCTGGAATCACGAACATGCTAGCCGTTTGCATTGAAGCAGTATCAGGCAATACACCTAGGCCATGCGTCCCGCCCACTTGCGTGATCACATGCGAACAATGGGTTCCAGAAACTGGGCTGATCGCTGTGCCATTGGGCAACGACATTGTGCCGTTACCACGGACAAATACTTTTTCGCCGGGCCTGACTTCTCTCACCGATTCTCCCACGGCCTGGACGATACCGGTGGCCATGTATCCTGTGACAATCGGGAAGGGTCCCCATGAAATTTTGTTTCGGATCAACGCAAATTCTGTGCCGATGCTTACGCCTGAGTAGGCTGTTTTAACGAGGACATCGCTTGGCCCTAACTGCGGTAATATCACCGGGCTTAATGAAAATTGCATCGCTTGATCACAAACCAGTGCGGTTGCCTGCATCATAAATCTCCAATTCAGAGTGTTTTAATAATTGTACTGTTTGTGATATTTTAGGTTGTACTTTTTTTATATCTATAGACTTAAATGACCATTTATTAGTCTATAATGATATTTATGAACAGCCCTACAGCACGTTGGCTACATCAAATTTCGCCCTGCGCGAGTATTCAACCTGCGGGGTTTGCAGCGAGGAGTCTGTGTGATGCCACGATCACGCCTGCCGATTGGATCGAACCTAAACGCGTCATCTACGATCACGAACTAGTTCTCTTCCAACAAGGTCAGTACCGCATCCAACTTGATGATCAGTTCTACGATTGCCCAGAAAATACTTTCATCATCATTCCCCCCAACCGCTGGCATATCACAACCTGTACACAAAAAGGTAAACGCCACTACGCGCACTTCAACTGGCAACACGAAACGCACAAAGCAGACTCACCCGTGATGACCTTTTTCCCCGCACGACCAAAGCGCAGCTGCTTTCGCTTGGCTCCACAGATCATTCCATCC
>JAESSU010000530.1 GCA_016763955.1 Phycisphaeraceae bacterium
CTCGACCACCTTGCCAGACTTGGGGTCTAGGATCATTTGTGAACCATCTGCCATATTGCGCACAATTCGCTTGGGCGTCGTGCCAACCAGAAGCATCTTTGGGGCGGGCAATACGGTTACGATCCCATGCAAGGATCACCTGCACATCGTCATCATCACTTGCAGCTTGCATGAGTTGGTCAAGCCCAAGACGTTGCATCTGACTACCACTGACAGCATCATCTTCGTAGATCGCTTTGAGCTGCCAGCCTCTGGACTTTCAGGCAAATTGGTTTCAATGGCACTAGAATTCCCAGCCCTGTCACGTTTAACAGCATCAAATAAGAGAACGAATATCCTCGTAACTCAGTTCCTGTCCATACAGACGAGACATATTTCGAGCATACGCACCTGATATGACATTGACATTCTGGCGATTCAACTTGCCATGGGGCTTGGATTGACTGGCTTTGTTTATGATTCCAACACGGACGGTATCACCTTGAGCTAACCACCTGGTGATATGTTTTGCAACCTGACAGTCAAACATCACACTGGGATCCAGCCGTAAAAGCTTATCAAGTGCATCAACATTCCCCCGCCTGCAACTGGCATACAAACTTGAAGCAAAAACCCCATACTCAAATAAGCAGGGAATCCAAACGAGCAGAAAGTACCGCATTGATGGGATATGAACTTTCTCGCCAAATTCTAAAAACGCATCATCATTTTCTTCTTGAACCAATGCTTCTAAATGCTCCCAATAAGCAGCTATGTAAATTTGGCTCATCGTTTGAGCTACGTGTTGAAGATCCGCTTTGGGCAGCAGCTTCGTCTTGATGCACGCATCTGTTGGATTTTGTCCGCGACTGGTTAATCCGCCTTGTACAAGCCAATTCGTTGCAGGGGTTTCACCCGCAATTTCACCTGTAATGATCTCGCGTATCAATTGGGGGCGACGGTACATCTGAAACCAAGATCGCTCCGGCTCACCATACCCCATCACTTTTTGCAATTCTCCCTGCCGAATCGCATGTAAACACTCAGTAACAAACTCTGAATTCAAGGCGCACTGTTGGGCAATCATCGCTACTGGTACCAAACGCCCAATGGCCCATTGGTGCAAATTTTTGGGGGTGCCGGAATTGGACATCATCATGATACTTCAACACATCAACGGCCATGGTGCAAATGGCATGGGCCGATGTGTTGAGACTGGCTATGCTACGAGGAAAAAATTTACACCGTTGCGGTTCAAGGCCATCAAGGCCAATGACCACCACCCGCTTCATCGGCGCATTGGGGTTAGGTCGCTTGCCCGTCCATGCTCGCCACATTCGACGCATCGGCCACAAAAACAAAGCCAAAGCCCCGGAGATCAGTGCAGAAGCCACTCGCAAATCAGCCCCAAGCTTAATCGCCTGCCGAAACGCCGATGAACTCCCGACACAACGAATTGCTCCGAATCAAGCTCCAGCACACAAGTCCATTCTGACATCAAAAATCTTTCTTCTACGTTATAACTTTTAAAAATTTCAAATGAACCATAACTAATTTAAACAGCCTCTTTGCATTGCCTAGGTACTACAGGAGTGTAATCAAAGCTGATTCGGCCCTACGATCATCAATGCTTCTGCGACCTGCCCAAAAGGCTGCCCATCCACACTTAGTTCTACTACAAAAGGTTGACTTCGACAGTAACCCGTCGGCGTAATGCTTAACTGACAACTCGCCTCAGCCCGAGGCAAAGCGTCTATCACTGCTTCGCTGCCCTGCCAATCAGCAGGACCGACGATTTTGACATTCAGTTTTGCCTGTCGTGGCAAGGGATTCCGCACTGTTACCGTAACCGTCGTCTGCTGGGGTTCAGACAAGTGAACACGATAAGGCCATATCCACCCTCCCCAACTATCAACATTAAAATGAGTCTCGTCTTCTCCCAACGGCATGACAAGTTTGTGAAGACGTTCGTACTCTTGAGCCCCTTCTTCTACCACACGAAAATAGTGTTCATCGGTACGAGTTGCTGACGCATGGCCAGTCAAAACAATCTCTGGCTTCCAATCAAGTAGCCATTGACTACTTTGTGCCAATCCGTCAAGCAACGCACCATTGCGGTAAACATGATTATGCTGCTGGCGACTATTAGAAAAATCGGGTTCGTCTTCTTGACGAAAGAACACCTGATCGCCTGTGTGGGCGAATCGTTTTCCATCCGCTTCAAAGCCGAGCAGCGAAGCAAAACGCGTATGACCTGTCATGGAGGCAAAGTGAAAATTATACTCCTCCCATTGCACCGTTTCATCCATCGCAATGCGTCGATGAACCTCAATGGGACGAGGCCAATTACAGGGGAAACAGTGAGCTTCAGGGTGTTCGAGCAGGTCTGCGAAATTTTCCGTTGCCCAACATTCAGTGCCAAACAAACGTTGTAGCACCGGAATCCCACTCACATGGTCATCATGAAAATGACTCACCAGAACCATGTCGATGCGATCGATCCCAAACCGTT
Source organism: Phycisphaeraceae bacterium (assembly GCA_016763955.1). Lineage (GTDB taxonomy): Bacteria > Planctomycetota > Phycisphaerae > Phycisphaerales > Phycisphaeraceae > UBA7800. The sequence continues at coordinate 2,492 of JAESSU010000530.1, forward strand.
TCTGAAGCTCATCTAAGCCATGCAATAGAGCGCGTCGTCGTTCGGGATATGGGTAGGTTTGCATCCGTATCCCATCCCAGTTGTAGCCGTAATCAAGAGCCATTGCTTTGCCTGACTCGCTAAGAATGAACCCTGTTTTAGCATTCGAGAATGTACTAAGCCAAACGTGTTCGGTCACTTGCTGTAGATGCGGGCGTTCAAGCTCAGAGGTTGCCTGACAGGCTACCTGATAGGCTCCCGGATCAAAGGCTTCACAGACATCGACAAGCGTTTGTTCGAGTTGTTTAAGAGCTTCATCAACCCCGCTGAGAATCGGCAGATCGTCGAGAATGTTCACGTCGTGTACGGAACCCTCTGAAATATAGATGAATTCGGGTATCGAGCCTTTGAGATTCAAGAGTGTATGCATCTTGACAGCAGCTTTGGTTTTGCGAAAATTGGCCCACGGAAATATCGAAAGACACAGGTCGATGGTGGTTGAATCCAATGCATAGATGGTATTGTCCAGGTCGAAGCCCAAGTCGGTATCGACGTAGAGATCGGTCGCCTTGGCAATAAGAGTTTGTGCGAAGTCGGCATAAATTTGCCAGGGCCGGATATGGTTGGCGTTGGCCAATGTATTGCGGGAAATTTGTTTGCTTCGGAATCCTGCGTGATAAAGTTTTTGGCCGAATGTTTTCAGGCAGACTTCGATATCGCGTAGAGATTCGCGGCCTGTGAGTTGAGCGAAAGCCATGCATAGATACTGATCGAAACAGGAGAAGGTTTTGATTTTGTAATGGCCGTGGTAGCGTTGGACACATTGATAAAAATCGTCGCGTGGCAGAAAATCCACGAGTTGAGAAAAGAGGGTTCGTCCGGCATTCATTAGCTGCTCCTTGTGTGGGGACAGCTAAAAAGTATACCTCGGAGTTCAAATCGATTGGAGCTGTTTTTTGATGTAACATCATGCAGTAAACTAGATTACAAGAATCTCAAAACCCAACGTTGGGACAGCAGTGATCGCCTTTATAAAAATGCACTACGCCTAAAACGAGCAGGCGGCAACCCCACCTGCTGGCAAAACTGACGGGTGAAAAAATAGAGCCCCCTTGCTCAAGGGTCATGTGTCGGCAGCGGAGGCACGCAAACATGGCCAAATGGCGGATCACCTGCGCCGCCGCTATCCCAATGGCATCCCGATGCAACAGGATCCGGCCGAGGCAGAGAACTAGTGCTTTTTTGATTGACAAAGAAATCTTCTGATAGCTTTGCTCCATAATGCGGCGTGGGCTTCAAGTCCACGTTGATTAAAATGTGAAGATTTACCTTCCATCAGGCGGAATTTTTTGCCAAGAATATCAGTATCCGGCCCCTGGAAAGCCAAGCCTTCGGCAATAATCTGTTTTTGCGCAGCCCGGCAACCTTTCCCGTAGATAGGATTGAACCATTGATTACCAACGATAGCAACCATCCACGGAGCTAAACCAAAATCCTGCTTAAAACCAGTAATTACATTCTTGAGATTCCGGACATAAACGTCTTTCCGACTCATGCGGTCGGTCTCGCCTTGGTGCCAAAGTACGGCTCGAAAACCATATGGACGCAGCAAAGGAACATATTTTTTAAAACGTCCATAAAGTTGTGCATTCTTTACTTTATTTCGATAATTCTCTGGATTCCACTGTCTTACACCAGACCCACCAACACCCAAACACATAAAACCAATTGGCATATTGAGGGCTTTGTTCAAGCGATCACCAACCAAGGACCAGATACTGCCTGACTTACCATCGCATAATGGAAGTGGATCGTTGGCCGCCTGCCATCTTTTTCCGTCAAAAACAACAACCATGCCAGTTCTGGTTCGTTGTTTGGGTTTCCCCCAGTTAGCGGCATTTGATTGCCCCGCTGTAATGAACACTTCACCGATCCCGACATGATCGATTGCCGTTTCAATGACTTCTCCATTCGACTTCTCAAATCTGAATTCCAAGCGATACCAACCGCCAGCGTGAAGTCGAAGCGATGCAGTGATACGGTTGCCATTACGCTGGAAAGGCAGATTTTGCCAAACGTTTTCAGATTGAAGACGCCATGAAAAAATTTTAATTTTGGAAACATTGGATATCATAATTGGAACTAAAGCGGTATTGTCCGCTTGACGCTGGTACACCGCATAGTTCTGCGGTTTTTCGAATACAATATCTTTCTCTCCTGGCAGAGAAATAAAACTTAATATGATTAGAAGTATCGTTTTCATGAGTATTTTATTCTCTATGTATTAAAGTCTTACGGCTGTATAAATTGAGTATTGAAATTAGTTTGAAGTCTTCTTATGTCTTCTCTAGAACGTGTGATGTAAGGCTGGTAACAACATCCCCGCAAGGCTTGAGCTTTCATTGTTTGTTATTCTTTTAAGTCAATTAAAATCAAGACTCTTTTTTTGATATTGATATGCTGATTAATAAAATTTTAAAGCCCAGTGTTTATTACGTCAGGCTGGGAATATTTGGAATCAGAGCCTTCTTTATGTTTAAAGGATTTTTTTCGGTATGTAGATACAAGTAATTGATCGACAGGTATGGCAGATTGTATGTAAATGGGTTCCTCGGTAATTTTAATCGGAGAATGAATAAGTTTTCCGCCCATTATGTTAAATACGGTCATTGACTTTTCTGGGCGCAATGTAAATTCCATCTGTAAACCTGGTGACTTCGCCCACAATGCGTAAACAAAACCATTTTTGTTTCTTGTTTTAATGATATGATAATATTTGTCATCTACAAGATCAGGATAAAAGATTGCTCCAGTAAATAAATTCGCCATGACCGCAAATGTGGGAATTCCTGGTTGCGGCCTGTAATCAAACTCAATAAATGGATTATAACTGTATACATAAGAAGTACGTCCCAGTGAATAGAAAAATATTTTTTCAATACCCAGTGACATTTTGACCAAATACGATTTTATGATGTAAGCAACGGTGCGTTTCTGCGTACATCCCTCCCAGTTAATAAGAGGTGGATTCAATTCCGAAGCGCAACGCCGGGGAGTTTGTTGAGCACTTCGACGGGCGTTCGGTAATTGAGGCATTTCCTAGGA
>JAESSU010000531.1 GCA_016763955.1 Phycisphaeraceae bacterium
ACCCAAGGACAGGAAGGTTAATTATGCCATTTAATGAATCAGGCGGTGGTGGTATAGACCTCACAGCCATTGACACACTCGCGGAACTCAACGCCAATCTCACCGACGCAACGCTCGACGATGCAGCATCGCCAAGAACACCGACGGCACATAACCAACTACTCGCTACGATCACGGATGCGGGTACGGCTGCTGCGGCGAATACTGGAACAGGCGTAGGGAACGTCCCCGTGCTGGATGCAGGTGGACAACTCAACACCACGACCATCCCGGCTCTAGCTTTAGTCAACACTTCAACCGTAGCTAGTGAAGTTGCCATGCTCGCTTTGGTTGCTCAGTCGGGTGATGTAGCGATTCGTACCGACATTAATAAATCATTCATCCTCGCAGGTACTTCAACGATCCTTGCAGACTGGAAGGAGATTCTGTCTCCCGACAGCGTGACAAGCGTGGCGGGCAAGACTGGCATCGTCACTCTAGCCGCTGTTGATATTACGGACGCTGGGACGGCGGCCACTAAGGATGTTGGCGTGTTGAATGGTAATGTTGTTCAGCTGGATGCAACGGGTTTGCCTGCAGTTGACGGTTCTCAGTTGACTGGGATGTCACCGGGTGTGACTGATTATAACTTATTGAGCAATCGACCGTATGTGCCAGTTCCGGTTACAGGGGTGAGTGCCAATTTAGCACCGTCTGGGTTTTTGGCTGCTGGTTCATCTGTTATAACCGGAACTAATTCAGCCATGTTTGGTTGGTACAAAATAAATGTTACTGGTAATGCCTGGCTTTATTCTGCTGGGAATAGTGCTCCTTATGATGGAGTATTTTTGAATTTTATCTCAAGTACATATCGAATAAATATAGACACTTATTTATTAAACTCAGGTATAAATATCTCAAATATTGGGTGGACACATTTGGGGTATACATTAGAGACTGATAATACTTGTACATTATGGAAAGATGGTATAGCAGTTGCCACCGGGATATCTACAGGAACTATTGGTACTATTACAGGGACTAAAATTGGTAGACGATTTGACAATAACACGCAATCTAATTTCGAGGCATCTCATATAGCAGAATGGCAAGGCAGCGTGCCAACCGTTTTTGAAATCGCACAGATGGCAGGCGGGACTGCCCCCGACGCAATTGCAACTGTACCTACCAGATATTATGGGGATTTATCTGCTGCGGGTGGCTATGTGCCAACAATTGGAACTGGCACATTCGCTACAGCAGGGAGCGTAACAGACGCGAGTACAGACCCAGCAGTCACCGCAAAAGACTATATTGATGGTGATGCAACCACAGAGTTAGCCACAGCGGGCCAGGGGGTACTTGCCGATTCTGCCACACAACCCGGCGATCTAGGCACAGCGGCTCCTCTTAATGTCCCAGCAGCAGGTAATGCCGCAGCAGGCGAGGTTGTCAAGGGTGATGATACAAGAGTTACTGGCGCTCTCCAGACGATAACGTATGCAGCTAATATTGCTCCTGACGTTTCGCTTGGACGCAACTTCATTTGTACGCTCACTGGTAACGTTACGCTTGATGCTCCTACAGGGGGCGTTGCAGGCGACCCAATCACTTTGACTCTAGTACAAGATGCAACCGGCAGCCGCCTGTTGACGGTAAGCGCCAATATCAAAACACCAACTCAAAGCATATTTGCAATACTCTCGACTGGAGCAAATGTTCGTGATGTACTCATGTTAATCAAAGACCCTACAGGTGGGAATAATTGGTATATCACCAATATGAAAACAGGATTCAGTTAAATGAAAAACATCCTATCTATACTCGTCGCTGTTCTGGGCATCACTGCCACAGCAGTGTCCGTTTCATATGCAATGGGCATGCGATCACAGCAGATTGTAGCCAACAGTAGCGAGGCTACAGCCGTCGAAGTGAGGCTCAACAAACGCATAGACGAATCGAATGTTAATTCTGAAAAGAAGTTTGACAAGCTCGATGCCAAAATCGACAAAATCCTAGAGTATTTCATTAAAAAGGAGGGGCCATGAGTATTGGATATGACAAGCTAGCGGCAGTAAATAAGCTCCTTGGTATTGTCAATGAATCACCTGTAGCGACACTCGACACAGAAGGCAGTGATGACGCAGCCAATGCCGAGCGAATCCTTGATCGGGTGTCAGCAGTTGTCCAAGGTGAAGGCTGGCACGCTAACCGTGAAACCAATGTCCCACTCACGCCAAACGTCAGCAGCCAAATTGACCTGCCTGACGATTACGCACGAATTGATTCAGATGGTGTATCCAAATCAATCAATGTCGCAAGGCGTGGAAAGCTACTCTATAACATCACAGACCACACACTCACGTTTACCAGCACAGTGTATTGCACAGTAATTAAGTGTCTGTCTTTTGATGATCTAACGCCATTGCTAAAACGATACATAGTCGCAATGGCAGCCATCGAATTTCAACGTGAAGCATACGGAAGCCGTCAGGTGGATGCAGAGCTACGCGAGGAAGCACAAATGGCACGAATCGAAGCCTTGCATGAAGATGCAGAGAACGAAGACTCCAGCCTGCTTGATGCCGCTGATATGCGTTACATCATGGGCGATAGAAACACAGGAAACTAATCAATATGCCACAAACACGCTTGCCGGTTCCTGCTTTATTTGGCGGGGTATCTAGGCAGTCCGCGGCAATTCGGCATGCAAGCCAAGTTGAAAACGCGAACAATGCTTATCTGTCAGTCATCGACGGATCAAGCAAGCGAGCTGGATCAAGGCTAAAGAAGATTCTTAGCGGACTTGACCCCAATGTGTAATATCGCATCCATGAAATAGACCGAGACTCAACCGAACAATACATCGTCATCTATGGCCGAGAAGCGGGCTCTATGGCCATTCGTGTTTACAACCTGTCAACAGGCAATGAGGCAACGGTCAACGTGACAGCCGCCGTTCAAACGTACTTAGACTTAAATGCAGCAGAGGCAACCGATCAGTCGCTACTCACAATCAAAGATACAACTTTGTTCGCCAATAAGACTGTGCCATTAGGAACGCTCACAAGCGATGATTATTCCATAGCTGATACCCACAATGACTTTGATGATTTAGTTGCAACGCTTCCAGCAGCCGACACGTATCACAATGCAGAACATGACACAGCGACGCACGTTGCAGGGCATTGGAAATACATTGAACAGGACAATGGATTTGCTTACTGGACAGGCCCAGTCACATCAGCAGTATGGGGAGTATTCTCTGCTTATTGGGATGATAAAGACAAGAACCCTTGTGGTATTAAAGTCACGTTGACAGATGCAAATGCCGTTTCAAAAGATTACGAATTGCTTACCAATTTCTGGGAGCAGCCTCCGACATCTATGCGGGATGTTGCCGCACGTTTTCAGTCACGATTGCGTGACCTTGGTGCTAAAAACACACTTCTAAAATGGGTTTCTGTAGGTGCACAGACGGGTTATTTTATTTTGGTAAGTCCATATCGGGGAACAGGTGCGACTATATCCATTACCGCACCCGCATCAGGGTACAACTTGACTCAAGTTGGATTCCCGTTTTACGCTGGCACTGTAACAGCAGGCACAGGCGTGGTCACAACTGAATCGACTGTACTTGATCGGTGGTTGCGTGTCGCAGCACCTAAACAGGCCCAAGCAGTCATTGATTCAACCAAAATGCCAAACAAGTTAGTGCGCACAACGATCAGCCCGTTGGTCTTTGATGCAAGCCTCAGTGTCTCAAAGGATCGGCCATCAGGCGATGACGATTCAAATCCCGTGCCAGCACTTTGGGATAAGGGATTAAAGATTGGTGCGATGAGCTTTTGGAAAGGTCGACTTATTCTAGGGGGTGATGAATATGTCGTTATGTCCGCTACTGATGATGCTTTTATGTTCTTTGCAGAAGACCCAACGAACAGTAGCGACGCAGACCCGATCCTCACTAACGAAATTAGCGTTGATCCAAATAAGGTTGCACTGATTGATGACATGATTCAATTCCGTCAAGCGATTATTGTATTTACTAAGTCGTCTGTTCAGTTTGAAATGACGCATACAGACAAGCTAACGCCATCCACCATGCGTGTTGATCGGACAACGAACTACCAGTCAATAGACGGGGTAAGGCCCGTAGGCATGGGTTCGCAGATTTATTTTGTGTCAGCGCGTAAGCAGTCTGCTTTGGTATACGAATATCTCTATGACGATAATCAGGCGACTAATGTCGCTGTGGACATTTCCGCACATGCAGAAGGATACATACCGCCAAATATTCAAAAGATCATGGCATTGCCTAATGATAATACTTTGGTGCTTTTGCCATCAGATTCAAACGAGTTGTACATCTACAGGTCATGGTGGGACGGCAACGAGAAGAAACAATCAGCATGGTCACGTTACACGTTTGGGCTTACCAAGATCATTGACGCAGCCGTCATTGATGATGAGGTCACAATCCTTGGCGTGACGATAGATGGTGATGTGGTTTGGGAGCAATTACCAATTATCACGCAGCAGGCCGACACAGGTATGCCATTCGACGTGCTTCTTGATGGCCTGCAAACGATGACAGGAACCTATGACGCTGGCACAGATATTACGACATGGGATTACATCGTCAATGACTCAAACATCACACAGGTCATTCTAGGGGCTGCATTCACTGACCAAGCCGGGGATGCTTTGTCTATCACACGTATCGATCCTCACACTGTCACGGCACTGGGCGATTGGTCTGTAGGTGATTGTTATCTCGGACGTACTTATCGGTTCGAGATCGAGCCTAGCCAACAGTATCCCCGTGATCGGAATGGAGCACCGGTACTCGATGGCCGTTTGCAACTCATGGAGATCATCACGTCTCACAGGCAGGCGGCTAGTTATGCAATTGAAATCTCGCAGGACGGCAAAACTACTCGCACAAAAACATTCACGACATGGAAGTCTGGCGTGAGTCTTCATGGCCCCGTGCAGGTAGACACGGATGGCAGCCACAAGATGCGAATCATGGGCCGGTCTGACAAGACACGTATCAAAATTATTTCAGACCACCACGGCCCATGCGTGATTACCGGCATGGAAATCATTGCTAACTTTGAAAAGAGGCGTTAAATGTATGTTCCGACTAGGCATAACGAAGAATTTAGAATGCTGTGCACGCCGACTACGATTGCTTTGGTTGCTCTTGCAGCCGGGGGGGCGGGAGCAGCTACATCGGTCATGTCTACCCGAGCGCAAAATAAAGCAGCTAAAGCACAGCAGGATGCGGCCAAGCGTGCAAACGAGCAGCAGACACGTCAAGCTAGTCTTCAAGCTGGCAATGAACTCCAAAAGGAAATACGGCAAAACCGTAGCAATATGGGACGCATTGCTGTTGCTCAACAAAACTCAGGTGTAAGCATGAGAGGGTTGCAACAATCCATTGGCGTGGCCACCGCGGAGAACACGCGAAATATCAATCTAAATGCCGTTGGAAATCTTGAGACCATGCGGAATAGAACAAACGCACAATTATCAGCACTTGAAGGCCAGAAGTCCTCCGTATTCTTGTCAGGGTTTAATGGTGCTATCTCCGGTTCGTCTGCTGGACTTTCACTAGCAAGCGGATTCAAGAGTTTGAAAACCCCTAAAAAGGCAACTTAAATGACACAAGCAGGAACCCAAATAACCTATTCGCCACGCAGCAATGTTGGAGCCCAGATTCAACAAAGCCAGAGGCAGCGGATTCAAATTCAACCGGCCTCTTTTACCGCCGACACATCAGCAGCAGCTAAATCCTCAAGAATCGCACAGCAACTCACGAACACATTCAGAGCCGCATCAGGCTTGGTCAGTCAGATCGGTCAGTTAAACGCTCAGGACAGGGCGAAAAAGGAACGCGAAGAAGCCTTGCAAGAAGGTGAAGGTGCGCGTGTCGCGGAGAGTATGCGACTTAAATTAGCCCTGCCAGTTGCCAACGGTGACTATGACGGCGAGATTGGAACTATCGACTTACCTGATGATGTTCAAGGCCCGCGAGTATCGTTCGAGGATATAGCTCGCCAGCACCTTCAACCCTACATCAACCAATTGGACGATGACGGTGCAAAGCGTGGCTTCGAGGTCGCTGGCGTAAAGGCACTCATACCGATTTTAGAAAAACGTTATTCCGTCCTACGGGCTAAAAATGTTGATTCAGTAAACAATGCAGCGATCCACCTAGCATTAAGCCAACCTGAAAAAATGGGCCTAGCGATTGCTGATGCTAAACAGGTTGGCAAAAGCTATGGAATCAACCCAGACAAAACAACGCGATCAATAATTATGCCTGTGATTGGCAAGGCCATTGAAAACGTAGACGAAGACTTATTCAACAAGGCCATGAGTCACCTTAAAGGCGATCAATTCACGCTAGCACGAATGGACGCACAGCGAGAATTTGACGGGGAGAAGGTTGAAGCGGAAGGGATACGGAATAAGCAAGCCATTGCGTCAGTGGATGACACCTACGCGACTCAAGGTATTGAAGCAGGGCTTGCCAAGATCGATACGTTAGCAGAGAACGGAACCATAGGGCCAGCACAGCAGGCGGCGATGGCAGGCAAGATCAATCGTGATTACAACTCAAAACTCTACACCAACCTTGAACGAGATATCACCACCCGCCCCGACCAAAGCATTCAGGAATATGCCGTTATCTTGCAGCAGCAGGTAAAAGCAAAACGAATGACAACGACGCAGATGAAGCGGCTTGTTGCAATGAAGTCTGACGGAATATCAAACTTTATATCGCAACAAAATGTAAATGTCATTATTGGAGAAGTTGCAGAAGCAATGCTTAATGCTGACGCAATTGCAATCTCTACGATAATTCCGGAAGGCGGCATTACACTTGCAAATGGAAAAACATTGAGCGGGAAAAAAATATTAAGATTCGCAACCGATGAATCGCTGGCCCGAATAGCTCAGAAGAACGCTGTGCCAGAAGACGCTACAGACGAAGAACGGAATGCGGCAAACCAACGTACTTTTGATCAGCAAATTCAACTTATGGCTGCCAATGCTGATCCAAGGGTGACGCATCCAACATGGGGCCTTACGTTAGCAACCGGGGCGGTTATATCATCGGTGTCACTATCACGAGACGGCAATGTCCAGAGCATAAAGGATGAACTTGAAAGAGTAATGCCAGCAACACGGGCGGGGTATCAATTGTATAAAAAGATTGGGGCTCAATCGCAGAAATACCGTAATTCACTATTGAGCAAGGAAGATCAACAGTTTTATCGTGACATGGAATTATCGATGAACTACAAAGCACCGGGCGATCTTGATATGGCAGTCGTCAACGCAAACAATGCTTACGGTAGTCGGCAAGGCGACATCCCTATTCAAGCAATGAGCCTCACGGCGATCAGTGATGCTACAGTTTCAGAGCTAGGAGAATACAGCAACCAGCCTGGCATTGATAGAAAGGTTTATGAACTCGCACAAAACTATGTTCATTCAAACGGACTAAATGCTGAAACTGCAATCAACGAAGCTATTAAAGACATCAGGAACACACATACACCAATTAATGGCACGATGATTTATACACGGGGAGCAATCTACCTGAAAACATTGATAAAGTTGCCCAGATTGCAATTGATGAATATGTAAAAAAACGTGGTGAAATCGAAGGGATCACAGCGGACGATCTCACAATTAATCCAGCAGACAGTTCCAATTCTCTATGGCGAATCGTTAATAAATACACGTATATGCCTGTAGAGAAACACAGTGTTGCAGGATTCGGAACGTTTACCGCAAGCCAGTTTGCAATAATTGCAAGAGCAATGGACGAATATGAAGCTGCGCTAAAGAATCAAACACTTTTAGAAAAACGAGGGCGAGGCCAGAAGATTACCAATCTTAAGACTTTAGCATCTGCCTATAGAGATGCCTTTAAGATGGGAACAAAAATGTCTATTGATGGATATACTTCTCTCGAATCGTACATAGGCAAAACACCTGCAAAATACACACGAAAAGCAGGGGCAGCCATTCTAGACGGCGTAGGCGTAGTAGCAAGCAAGACGGGGGAATTTCTGTCACAAGCCGCTGGAATTGCAGACCTACCATATTTGATCGGGAACTATCCGATTTTTGGCAGTGATGAAGAAGGAAACAACTAATGACACTTTTTGAAGCATTCGACGTGACGGGCATGGGCGTGGGGCTGGAGGCCGTTCGCGCACCTAGACAAACAGCACCAGAACGACCATCGATCCTACAGCCAATAGCAGACGCTGTTCGCGCAGAATGGATTGGATCGTTTGCGTTACAGCAGATGGGGCGTGAGGATTTTGAGCCCGATCAAAACTTTGTATTCACAGGCGAGCTGATAAAAGAATTGACGCAAGGCATTCCTGATGACATGCACTACGCTTACGACACTGCCAGAAGTCTAAAAGAAGCCAAGCATATTCGAGGCAACCTACTTAAAAGTCTGGCAGCACAGCGAAGACTAGCTCAACTAGGATGGACAGGTATTGGGTTACGTTTGGGAGCAGCGATACTTGACCCCGTGGCCATTGCCGCGACTGTGGCCACTGAGGGCATGGCTGGGCCAGCAGTCTATGGAGCAAAGCTCACAAGGGTGCAGAGGCTTGTCAGAGGGGGATTGGTTGCAGCCGGGACGAATGTCGCCATTGAAAGTTACCTCGTCTCACAAGACCCTACTCGTGACGGAACGGACATTATCTATGCTGCGACAGCAGGCTTGATTATGGGCGGGGCAGGTGCAGTGTTATTTCCACAAGCCAAGATCGCAGATATTGCAAAATCGCTGCATAAAGAAATTGACTTGGTGAATGCTCTTGATGAAGGCTTGGAGATCACGCCCGCAGGCAAGATGTATTGGAGAGATAATCTATCCCGCGAAGTGCAGAACGAACGACTCCGTGGTCTCACTTCGCACTTGGATTTGGCAGACGATCAAATCAATGAAATTCACAGCAGTATTGGTGCGTTCAAGGAGCCCAATATTGATAAAGTCACAGGCGAGGTTATGCCACGAAGTGATTTCAACCAAGCAACTCAAGACCTTGGAGAGGCATTGGACGTTGAGATTGCGACACTTGATATCTCAAAAGTGACAGAAGCAAAATCAACACAGGTCAAGCTGTTTGGTATCCCTTTACGATTCGGTATGTCATATAAACTTGGACAATCAAAAGTACCAATGGTTCGCAAAATGGCCTCGTTAATGGCAGAAGATACGCTAGAAAAAGCCGATGGTTCGCCATCACTATTTACCGTATCAGAATGGATCGCATCATCGCTCAGAAAGACGATGTCGCAAGTGGCTGATACTCGCAACAAAGCGTTCGCAGATTATAAAAAAGCGAAGGGCATCCCGTTTATGAAAAGTCAGCGAGCTAGTGAAGAATTTGGCGAAGAAATTGGTATCGCCTTGCGTCATGGCCCCGGTAAATACACAAACGATCCGCATATCAACATGGTGGCTGATTTACACCGTGAGAAGTATCATCAACTCCTGAAATTGGCTAAGAAATACAATGTTGATGGATTCGAGAATATTATTGAAAGCCAGACCTATATACCACGCATGGCAAGCATGGCGAAGATTGATAATCTACGAAAAGCAATTGGCCAAAAAAAACTTCATTTAATGGTTAAAAATTCATTGCTAAGCGGCTCGGTAGAAATGGATGAAGATGTAGCAGACAAACTTGCAACAAAGTGGTTTGGGCATGTCGATAAACGATTTTGGGAGATGGACGGACGCACCGCCCGAATGTACTCATCTGAGACAAGCGAAAATATTGTCGATGGACTTGCCAAAGAATTCCCAGACCTTGACGTTGAAGATATCCGATACATGGTCGGACAGATGGGAACGCCTGACGGCGTAGTATCACCAAGGGCGAAACGCCGAATGAGCATTGACGAATCTTTCAAGATGGACGTTCTAACCAAGGACGGCAAGACAATCAGTCTAGGCATATCAGACCTACTCGAAAACAATGCGGATGTGATTTTTGAAAGGTATAGCAGTCACATATTCAGCAGTGCGGGCAGCCGTCAAATTCTTGAAGCCATGGCCGAACCCGGTGAAAAAGCAGCACAAAATTTCAAGACTCTTGTAACCCGGATAGAGAATAGCGGTCAAGAAAACCTAACGATACGCGAAAGAAATAGCCTAAAGTCAGATGTCAAAAAACTCAAAACAATCTGGAAGACAATCAATGGTATTCCGGTCGATGATACAGACCCTATTGTCCGCGAAGTCCTTCAATCAATCCGTTCCGTGAACTTCATCCGTAGCATGAACAGAGTTGGATTCGCACAAATAGCAGAGATCGGCAATGCAACTGGCGAGGCCGGTTGGCGAGCAATGGCCCAGCAGATGCCGGGCTTGCGTGAAATTGTAGATTTGGCATTAACAGGAAAAATGCCAAACGAATTGTTTAAGGAACTAAACTCCATATGGGCAATAGGAACTGACAGAATGCGCCAAGTAGCAACGAGTAGACTTGAAGACTACGCACTATCTTCGATCTATGGAACATCGCGTATCGGAAAATTATTAGATAAAGGTCGAAAGATAACAGCCGACATAAGCCTATTTCATATTATTGACGGGCCATTGCGAAACGTCGCACATGCCGCGGGACTACAAAAGTTCGTCAACGAAGCATTCACGAATAGGATTCCATCGGCAAAACGACTAGCACAGATCGGGCTAACAAAAGATGAATTTTCAATCATTGCGGAGCAGATTCGCAAGCATGCAAAGACCACAAAGGGATTATTAGGAGAGAAACTCAGACTAATAAACTTTGAACAATGGGACAATCAAGATGCAGTAGCAAATTTAATCACTGGCATGGACAAATGGTCGCGGCAAGTAGTCCAAGAAAATAATATTGGGCAAATGTCCAACTGGATGACAGGATCACTAGGACGGACACTGATTCAATTCAGAGCATTTACAGTTGTCGCATGGGAAAAACAGCTTGCTCGTGGTTTACATAACATGGACCAACAGACGTTCAACGCCTTCATGTTGTCAACCTTGTTCGGTGGCTTGGGCTATGTCTCATTGACCTATGCAACATCCATTGGAAGGCCGGATCGAGAAGAGTACCTAGCCAAGCGACTATCGTTAGCTGAAATTGGGAAAGGCTCGTTTCAACGTGCCGGGTTTTCAAGTCTGATGCCGGGCTTAATTGACTCTGCGATAAAAGTGACGGGAAACGATCCGTTGTTCCAGTTTGGACGCACCACAGGACTCGCTACGAACTTCGCAACGGGCAATCCAACAGTAGACCTACTTAGCAGAATGGAACAAGCTGCACGGGGGGTAATAGCGCCATCAATCAACTCTGATTACCAATTCAGCCAGCAAGACGCTAGAGCTATCAAAGGCGTTCTACCGTTCAACAACGCCATCGGCATTGGCAACATCCTTGATGCAGCTGGCGGTGGACTGCCTAAGACCTCGAAATAACCCTATGTCAAACATTGATGAAAGAAAGGTTTAAAATATGGCTAATTCATTTGTCGAATACTCGTCGAACGGTGGGATTTCGTTTGTCTTCAATAAAGGCTATCTAGCAAAAAGTGACGTTCATGTTTATGTTGAGGAGGTAGAAACTACCGATTTTACATGGACAGATGATTCAACGATCCTGCTCGGATTTGTCCCACAATCCAACCCGTTTGCGGTACGCATTCAACGGGAAACTTCAATAGATGCACGTCTTGTCACATGGACAGACGGGGGATCAGTCGCCGCACCAGCCCACAACAAAGACAGCCTGCAAATGTTCTATGTTACCCAAGAGACAGCCGAACGAGTCTTGCGGTTTGATAAACTAGATGGCAAGTACGACGCTGAAACTCGCATCATCAAGAATCTGGCAGATGCCGTGGCTAATACCGATGCAACAACCTTACAGCAGGTCACAGCCCTGATAAACGCCTTGGCTTTGAGTCAAGGGAACATGCCGTTATCAGGCACGATCAACAACATGCTTGTAAGTGATGGCACGAATTGGGCAGTTAAGACCGACAGCCAAGCACGGGGAACGCTAGGACTTGGAACATCTGCCATTGTTGATACTGGAACCATCAATGCGGCTCATGTCGTAGTCAATCAGAATCTTTGGGATTATGTTTCAACAAAAGAAATACCGACTGGAGTATTAGCACCCTATGGTGGCATAGCAGCCCCAGCAGGATGGTTTATGTGTGATGGCACGGTAACAATGGGGTATTCAGGAAGCAATGCCTCATATGCGTCTTTTGACAGCGCAGGTGTATCAGCAAGTAATATTCAGGCATTGTTTGCAATATTGTGGGACACAGAAGGGATTCTTGAATGGAATGGTACTTCACTTGTACCAGGCGTGAAAGGTGCGTCTGCTATTGATGACTGGATTGCGTTAAAGGTTGTGGCTGTTCCGGACATGCGTGGTCGCACACCAGTCGGTGCAGGCACAGGAGCCGGACTCACCGCTAGAACTGCCGGTGAAGTGATCGGCGAAGAAGATCACTTACTTACAGAATCAGAAATGCCATCACATAATCACACAATGGCTTACCCATTAGTCCGTAATGACGGCGGTACGATTTCAGGTGATTGGACAGTTTTGGACGCGGTTGCAAACAACCTTGCCAACGAAATTGGTAACACTGGCGGCGATGTATCGCACAACAATATGCAACCATCAAAGGTGATGAATTGGATAATTAAACGATAAGGAATTATCACATGGCTAATGAATCCAGCGAACTAGCGGACGGCTTCGACAAGCTCCTGCTAGATATGGTCAAGAACGGTCGCCCACTGGTAACACCGGACGGTATGCCACTCAAAGACGAAAACACGGGGCAACTAATCATGCAGCCTTTGACCGCGGCTGACATGAATGTTGTCCGATCACGGCTCAAGGATTGTGGCTCTACTCGCCTGCTTGGAACTGGCAGCCCGCTTGATGAGATCGAAGACGAACTCGACAACGATCCAAGCGAAGAAGATGTTAAAAATTTCCAGCTAGGCATTGCAGGCATGGGACTTGAAAGCGTCAGTCAAGAGAAAGATGCAGCCACCGCATAAACGATGGCAATAAATCCTCCTTCCAAGCGTACCCAGAGTGCGATGAAGAAGGACTTGAAGCTCTATTGTCATTGGCATTGGAAATTCTTTCGTTTAGATAGAAAACTACCTCTTGAGCTAGTCGATTACGACATGCTCAACTACCTGCAATACGGCGACCCATGGAAAGTCATCATGTCCTTCCGTGGTCAGGGCAAGACTGCCAAGACAACCGCATCAATCTGTTGGGACTTCTTTCGTGATCCAGAGCAATACATCCTGCTAGTATCCAAGTCAGAAGGTCACGCCAAACGATCCCTTCATGCCGTTCGATCATGGATCAAGCAATCGCCATGGCTCACACACCTGATGCCCGGATCAGATCAACGTGATGGATCACTTGAATTTGATATTGCTGGAAACTATTCCAAAGACCCATCACTCGCCTGCGTAGGTATCACTGGCGATATTGCAGGTAGACGCGCCAATCGTGTGATCCCCGACGACATTGAAACCCGCGAGAACACCATCACGCTTGAAATGCGTCAAATGCTCCGTGAACGAGCAACTGAATTTTCTAACGTGGTTCTCGATGGCGGACGCATCGACGTACTAATGACGATCTGGCATGAAGAAACAGTCGCAAAGTTCCTTAAAACTGCTGGCTATACCATTCGAACATGGACGGCTCGATACCCACAGCCAGACGAACCCGTGTTCAACCTGTCCCCAACGCTCGCTAAGCGTCTAACAACCGGCGAAAACAAGCCCGGCGATCCAACATGCCCAGTTAGGTTCCCTGACTCAGCATTGCTTAAGAAGGAAGCCCACGGGCGTTCTAACTGGAATATGCAGTTTCAGCTTCACTTAAACAATGACGGTGAGACACAATTCCCGCTCAAGCTCCGTGACTTGATCATTATGAATTGCAACCCTCACAAAGCACCCGCTAACGTCCTTTGGGGCTTGCGTGGTGCAGGTGGTGATTCCAACGTAGTGGAAGAACTTCCAATGGTCGGGTTTGAAGGCGATTCATTCCACTGGAATATCTACCCTCAGAAAGACTTGGACTGGCACTCATATAACAGTGTTATTGCATTCATTGACCCGCATGGTGGTGCTGGCAATAAACTCAGCGACAAAACAGCATGAACAATCGTCGGTGAACTTCACGGCAACCTCTATGTCCTCCTAGTCGATTCTTATCAAGGCCCACACGACACGAAGAATCTCGGACGCATCGCCAAAGACCTCAAACGTTTCCGCGTCAATGATTGCTTCGTTGAAACCAACTTCGGCGGCCACATGTTGGTCCAACTACTCAAACCGATCCTCAAGAAGCTATTCATTGAGCCAGGCAAAGAGCAGGCATACCCCAACGGATGGGCTTGCTCAGTTGAAGGGGCAAGAGCCACCGGACAGAAGGAAGTCAGAATCATTGAAAATCTTGAACCTGTGATGAACCAACACCGGCTAATCATGGACTTCAATGTCGCAGAGAACACCGACCTGACATTCCAGATGGTTCACATCACCCGACAACGAGGATGCCTAGAACACGAAGACGAACTCGACTCACTTGCCGGATGCGTAGCTCAGTTTGAAAGTGTCATGGATCAGGACGTAGAAGAAGCAGCAAAAATCACAGAAGAAGAAGGCGAAGGTGATTTTTGGGATGAAGAACCAGAACAATCAACCCTATGGGCAACGATCTAAAACATAACCAATGGAAGAATCACATTATGATGCCACACCCAGACCAAATCCCGATACTTATCCTCACCGCACTGCTAGCCATAGCGTTCATTGTCAACTGTCTTGAGTACCGTAGAGCCGAACATTGGCGTAAGGCGACTATCCAAGCAGTCGGAATGCGGGACACCGCACAGGCCGACTCAGTGCGTTCAGCCAAGAGGTTAGAAGCAATCAAGAAGGAGAACGATTCACTATTGGCAAGATGGGCTGTAGTCGAAGCAAAGCTAGTGATAGCCAGACGAAGGGGAGGCAAGCCAGTCAAGGCAGGGCATGAGGCCGTGGATTACACAACAGCCAAGCCAGAAATGTTCCCAAAGGTTTAAGGCCGGAATTTTTGAGGGGTAGTTGATAATAAATGAATGTCGGCTCGCCCCCCTCGCCCCCCGCCCGCAGGCCGACCGCTAAGCCGACCAACACCTCTGCCAAAGCAGGCTTGTGTAGGCCCGAATTCGGCCCGAACGTCCATAAGTCCTTATTTATCAAGGTAGGACGTAAGCCTATTAAGCTGATGGCCAATGTGTTCACAGCTTTTTTGCGCCATAATCCAATTGTCCACTGGTGGACACGGCTGCCACTTGGGAAGGAGATCAGGAGCAGGCTCGGAATCGTTCACGCTCTCCCGCCCGCACCCACACCGCTCATCATCTGTCTTAGTCACTCGCTCATCATCGCTCGTCATCCCGACCGTCGGCAGCCTGTCGCCTGCCATCAGTCCTTGCCCGCTCGTCTGTCACTCGCTGGGGAGAACTGATATCACGTCACCCCTATGGCTCGTTGTTACTCGCTTACTCCCTACCTAAGGCAGGCAAGGCATAGTCATACCTAAGCCACACGCTAGACCTGTACCGCATAGTAGGAGTAGAGACACTTGGAACTTTAAAGCATC
Source organism: Phycisphaeraceae bacterium (assembly GCA_016763955.1). Classification (GTDB taxonomy): domain Bacteria; phylum Planctomycetota; class Phycisphaerae; order Phycisphaerales; family Phycisphaeraceae; genus UBA7800. The sequence goes on from JAESSU010000531.1 coordinate 15,732, forward strand.
CTCTAAGGTTGCTACCGCAGGAACAAACAAGATGAAAGACGGGTTTTATAGGCAAGCTGCCAGCCCAATCAAACAACCATCAAACAAATCGGGCCAGCGAATCCGGCAAACAAGAGGAAAAGGAACGGAACAGGCCTGCCCAATCAAACAACCATCAAACAAATTAAAATGAAGTTTATCCATTTATTTATTGACATTCTATTGACATTTGACATTAGGACGTTATAATAATCGCATGTACAACATTGAGATCACAGCCAACGCAGAACGGGACATCAGGAAGCTGTCAGGCTCAGTCAAGAGACGGGCCCTTGAGATCATGGACAATGAGCTATCAAACTTCCCGACTGTTACAGCACTCAAGCCATTGCAGGGGCCAGAGTATGGACTAGGATGCTGGCGGAAACGTTTCCGTAACGTCTGGAGAATGTGCTTCTTGGTTGATGATGAACGAAACATCATTACAGTATTCAAAGTTAGCCACCGTGATAAGACTTACAGATAACAAAGGAGTAACCAATCATGGCTACTACATTCCCAAGATTTGAGATAGGCGGCAAGCGTTATGTGATCGTGCCTGAAAAGGTCTATGACTCATACGCCAGCACAGAAGAACACGGCAAGAGCAAGGACATTGCCCGCCGCGTTGCCGAAGTGAGAGCAGGCACGGCCCAGACTCGATCCGCTAAGGAGTTCAGTCGTGAGCTTATCGCCGAAGACCTACGCAAAGACCGTGCATCCGCCTGCATTACTCAAGCCCAGCTATCCGAACAGTCTGGCATCCGTATTGAAACCATTAGCCGCATCGAGCAGAAGAAGACAACAGCCCGGCCCGAGACCCTAGACAAACTCTACCGAGTGATCGACCAGCACACCAAATGACTGCCCGGCTAAAGCAGCCTTGGTCTGTTCCATATTAAACGAGCGCATAAAAAAACAGCCGGTGACCGTCAAGTCATCGGCTGTCTCTGCACTGACGCAAAGAATATGCTTTCAGGATTGCAGAACCCTTCGTTTACTGCTAAATGCAGATAAGTTTACATGAAGTCCCATCAGGCGCTACAACGTGAACGCCGCCTTGATCACGCACATAGAGTGCATTGTATTTTCTCAATCGTGAAAGAATACTTGACATGGTTTGTCGATTAACTTTCACCTTTCCCTTATTGACACCAGCTTTGGCAAACGCACCCTTGGGCATTGTCTCGCTAGGGTGATATTGTGCCTTAACGACGATTTGCTCAGCTTGAGTGTACTTGGAGTCAAGGAACCTTTTGGCACCACCCTTGATTCGTGATTTGCTTGTTTCATATCTCTTACGCCCTGGTCGTAGCATTTTCATGTGATGCCTCTTTCTGTTTGTTACTGTGTGGGTGTCCCTTGCAAACGACTTCAAATCGGCTGCTATCAGGTGCGATAACAAATACTGCACCGTTTCTCTTAGACCATTTTGCGCCGTACTGGCGAACACGAGAAGGCATTTCTTTTAGCTGCTTGTGGCTTACGCGGAGTTGCCCCTTAAGGTATCCAGAGTGTGATTTACGAAGATACATACGTTCCGGCAGCAGCCTCTGGTTGAACTTGCAGACAATGGCAATCTGGTCAGCGAGTGAGAACACATCAGCGTCCAACTTGCTTTCGTCCGTGTTGAATGTGTCACGTTTTCTTTTCCACATGATCGAATCCTTTCTCAGTAAGCCCATCCATGAATCCAAGCAGTTCATCCTAGATTAGAATGATTCTAACATAGAGTTTTATACCCTATCCATACCCTGTTCATCTTCTCTTCTTAAGAACCACTCGGACTCAGGAGGGGAGAAAGACCGGTTGCTAGTGGAAGCC
>JAESSU010000532.1 GCA_016763955.1 Phycisphaeraceae bacterium
CCGGTCAAGTCCACACAAATCAAATATAGCCCCGCCTTCCAGGCGGGGTTCCGTCAAAAAAGCAATTACCCGTCCATACCCCCACCTCCCAGCGGGGACAGGGCCAACACATCGACTCCCCCTCATACTTACAAATGCTTCTCAATAAACACCACCGCCGAGTCCACATCCTTCACACCCAGCGCCCCCTGCTCGTCCAACTCGATATCAAACTCCTCCTCAAACGCCGCAACCAGCTCGACGCTCTGGATCGACTCAGCACCCAGATCCTCAACGAATCGCGACTCGTCCTTGATCATCGACGTGTCAATCTTGAGGGTCTCAGCAACAACTTTCTTCACTCGTTCTGCGGTATCTGACATAGCTATGTACTCCTGTGTGATTAAGCGCAGACGCCCAACGCCTGCTTGATTTTTTCGATCCGTGTGTCCAGGTCTTCGATCGCCTGCTTCATCTGCTTAACAAACTTGTTGGTATCGAACTCGCCGCGAACGGCCTTGAAGTCGGCCGCCCGGTCGGCATCACTCCCATCCTGAGCGAAGCCGGTCTGCGTTACATCATCAAACTCCTTACCGGCATCAATCAGGATCAGCTTCAGGTACTTACTCTGCACCGCGAGTAGTTGATCAACGATCGCAGCGGAATCCGCGATCTTGATTGTATCAAGGTCAACATCAAAGACCTTCTTGTATGCATGGCGAACCCACGCCCACTCGTCCTGAGTATAAACATCGTGGATCGTATCCAACGCCAACTCAAACTCGCTCACGTTGGCAACCTTCCCCGACTCAACCGCCGCGTACAAATCTTCCAGCCGTTTGATCGGCATCATCTGCCACCAATATCGACCCACTTCTCACTGTAGATGGAATCAGTCGACGCAGCCAACGCTCCACTCAACCCGCCGCCGCCCTGCTCCACCGCCCGCTCAATCCGCGAAACAACCTTATCCAGCAGGTAGGTATGGATCCCCGAACGGTAATACTTGATCCCGCCGCGAAGCAGCACACGCTTAACCTGCGCCCCGCTGATCGTCACGATATCAACCGACTTGTCAGTGTTGTCCTTCAATTCCTGCAGTCGATCAGAACCGGCGATCATCCGCCCAACGGTCAGCGGGCTGAACACATCAAACGAAATCCGATCCCGCATGACCTTGCCCTTACGCCGATCACGCGTCGGCCACTTCGCGCCATCGCGCACCGTCCCGACCGTCGACAAATTCAACCCCGGCACAACCATGCACCGCCCGTCATGCGCCGCCTCGATGTGACTAAACGGGAAGTCCGACAGATCAAACGACCGCGTATGCTTGCCCAGCACCACCGAGAACGGCCCAACCCGGCAAGGCCACATCATGTAACTAAAGCTCCCCGTCTTACAACCACGCTCCATCTTCCCTTCATGCACCGGCCCCAGCTTGTACATGTGGTTCGACTGATTCGTCCCGCTGCCCGCATTATAAAAACTAAACAGCCCCGCGATCAGCAGCGTCGACTTGTGATGCGTCACCGTGTAAGGCCCAGCAAAGATGCTGCACGCCTCCCCATGAAACGCCTCGCAGTTAGCGAAGAACAAAGACCCCTCGGCAGAGAATTGTTTACCGACCTGGCAACCCTGCCCAACAAGAGTCTTGGCAACAATCGCACCCTGGGTAATCTTGGACGCCTCGCCAATGATAAAGTCGTGCGCCTGCACGCCGTCACCGATGAGCGTGGGCGCATCGACGCAGGAAAGGATCGTCCCGTTGACCAGTGCGGACGCTCCCCAGATGGTAGCCGCCTCGCCGATATTCACATCAATGATCCGGGGCACAGCCGAGACTTTCGCACCCGCGCCGATCGTGCCCACGTCGGACCTGACACTCTTAGCCTCGGCATTGGCAAACGCTTGCAGCTTCTGGATAAACTCAGGTCGATAGCGATGCATACACAAAAGATGCGCGAACTGTGAGGACATCCCATTGAACAGCGAAACCTCTCGACCGCCGCCCTCGTTAAGCACCTCGACCTCAACACCGTTGCCGAACATCGCCCCGGCATTCGTCTGGATCACGCCGACGTCTTCGATGCACACGCCGTCACCGATTGCGTAGTTAGCGATATGCGACCCGACGCTGACGATCCGCACCCCGTCGCCGAGGGTGCAGTTAATCAGAGTCGCTTCTTCGATCCCGCAAGGCCGATCCAGCCCGCTAGCACTGGCAACCGTCCCGGCGAGCGAGCCGATCTTAACCGCACCCTCAAAACGGACATCATGCACGCGCCCGGGGTCAAACCCCTGGGCGACCGTCACCGAGGACCAGTCCTCAGCCCGACACCCCTGGCTCTTAAGTTGCTCGACCTGCTGATCCGTCAACGGGCTGTATGTTTTATTATCAGACATCGCTAAAAACTCCATTCAGGCTTGACTCATCTGGTAAGTATCCACAGCAATCGCCGCCTCTTCATTAGTCGGAATCACAAGCACAGCCACACGGCTGTTCTCCGAACTGATCTTCACCTCGCCGCCCGCAACGCCTTGATTTAATTCGGGATCTAATTCGATTCCAATCTGATCCATGTCATTGCAGATAGCAGCACGAATATCAACGGCGTTTTCCCCGATCCCGCCGGTGAAGACGACCGCATCGAGTTTGCCGAGTACCGCGGTATACGTTCCGATATACTTCTTGACCCGGTAAGCAAAAACATCCAACGCAAGCTGCGCCCGCTCGTCCCCAGCCGCAGCCTTCTCGCCGAGCGTCCGCATGTCGTTGGAACTGCCCGAAAGACCCAGCACCCCGCTCTGCTTGTTGCACAGCTTGTTCAGGTCAGCAATAGAATAACCCTTGCCAGTAAGGTAGAAAAGAATCGCCGGATCGATGTCACCGCATCGCGTGCCCATGGCGACACCCTCCAACGGAGTCAGCCCCATCGAGGTATCAATGCTCTTGCCATCCTTGATGGCGGCGATCGAACTGCCGTTGCCCAGGTGGCATGTGATGCAATTGATATCGTATTTGTGTTTCCCAAGCATCTCCGCAGCACGGCGTGCAACCCACCGATGGCTCGTGCCGTGGAACCCGTACCGCCGGATACCGAACTTCTCGTAAAGCTCGTATGGCAAAGCGTACATATATGCGACCTGCGGGATCGTGTTGTGAAAAGCCGTATCAAAACAGGCGATCTGCGGAACACTCGGCATCGCGTGCTGCGACGCACGGATACCGGTAAGGTTCGGCGGGTTATGCAACGGCGCAAGATCAGCAACCTTCTCAATCGAAGCAATCACCTCATCATTAATCAGAACCGACCCGGTAAACGCTTCGCCGCCATGGACCACGCGGTGCCCGACAG
>JAESSU010000533.1 GCA_016763955.1 Phycisphaeraceae bacterium
CTACGGGGTGAGGCATGGACGCAAAGTGTGCCATGGAAATTATGTCGGATTTCGAGACTCCCTAGGTGCTCCCAACGTTTGCGTCGTTTGACAGGGTCTTCTTCGAGTTCGAATTGTCGTCGGGTCCAAAAGGCGGCGGCCTCTGCGGATGCGTTAAATGATGTGGGTTCATACAAGGCCGCAAAGTCATGGTTTCCCATTAGTGCCCATTCGCAGTTCTCTCTAACAAGGTCCAGACACTCACAAGGATTCGGGCCATAGCCAATGATGTCCCCTAAGCAGCAGATGCGATTGATCCCCCGCTTCTTAATATCTGCAAGGACAACTTGTAGTGCATCGAGATTGCCATGAATGTCTGAGATTAGCGCAAAGCTTCCGTTACCGCCGGTGGGGTCCACTCCGGGAGGTGGATCGGCAGCGGTTGTATCTTTGGCCGTCTGATCGGGGTTTGAAGGTTGTGCCACGGGAAATTCCTGCTGCAAAAACGTCTGCTTGAAGTAGAGCAAAACTAAATCATCAGTCCTGCTTGTGTAGGAATAAGATATAGTAAGCGATCCATGGCCAATGATCACCTTTCACACCCCGTCCCCCCCGGAAGTTCCGACCTAGGAAGTTCTGACTCCGGAAGTTCCACAACTGCTCTGGGGTCTTCCGACAGCACCGCATCGCTCGAAAATTCCCCCTGCAACACCGTGGGTACTAAGAACACCTCCAAAGCTTCCGGGGGGAGCCTACGCATATTAATCATCCGACCTAGTGCCTTAGGCGATGTATGTCGAACTGTTCCGGCCTTGGCAACTTTGCAAAAAGCCCTGCCCCATGCACGAATCGACTGGCTTGTGCAAAAAACTTTCGCCCCTGCCATTGCAGCACACCCAGCCGTGCATCAGACCCTCGCCTTTGACCGCAAACGGTATCGCAAACTTTTGCTAAGACCCTCCCAATGGGCCAGCTTTGGCAACTGGCTTAAGCAACTCAAACACAACAACTACGACATGGTTTTTGATCTGCAAGGCTTAGCAAGGTCAGGCTTTTTCACCAAAGTCACCGGCGCTAAGACGCGCGTGGGTTATGCCAACGCGCGTGAAGGCGGGCATCTTGGATACAATCATCGCTATCAAATCGATCCCAATCTCCATGCAGTAGATCGCATGCTTGCCTTATTGCAAGCCCATGGCTTTAAGCCTCAAACGGACATGCGATTGTTCACACCAGCAGAAGATCAAACATGGGCAGACGATTACCTTAAGCAAGTAGATATCAACACACAACCTTTTGTGATCCTCGCCCCCACTGCACAGTGGCTTTGCAAATGCTGGCCTATTGACCGTTTTATTTCGTTGGCAAAACGCTTGCGTGATGAAAAAAAATGAAGCTATTGGTCATTGCCGCACCCCATGAACAGCAACAAGTCCAGCCCTTGCTTGGTGCGCTCAACGTTTCTTTACCGCCAACGACCATCGGCCAAATGATGGGATTGATCCAACGGGCCTCACTGATGATCTGCCATGACTCAGGGCCTTTGCACATGGCTGTGGGATTGCAAACCCCTACGGTGAGTCTCCTTGGCCCAACGGATCCTAAACGCGTGGGCCCCTACCATCAAGAACAATGGGTCGTGCAACCTAAGGGCATTGATCAAGCCACCCTCTCTCAAAGCTACCGGGCTCGCAAAGACGATCAATCGCTAATAGCACAAATCACTATCGAGCAAGTTTGGGATCGCATTGAGATGCGTTTGGACAGTCGTGATTAATACGATTTGCAGCATTAATCTCCCCACAGACATTTACACCGTCACTTCCAAGGACTTTTGACTAAAAAGCCGCTGGAAGCCCAAGGATTCCCGCGAGCCTAGATCAGTCAAAGCACAACCTCGTTTTTCAAACGCTAATTCACGCACTATTGAAAGCACACGTTAAAAACCGATGTATCGATATGACCACTGCCCCCAAACTCATCACCAACGAACAACACTATCAGCAAGTCGTCCTCAACGGCATGCTCAAAGCCACCGTCAGTCTCGATATTTCGACTGCGGATTTTAAAGCCATGCTCTCACCCATCCCATCGCCTGGAATTAATCCATCAGGCTCACAAGGTCGAGGCTGGTCCCGCCGTGCACCGTCGATTGTCAAACATCTTTGCAAACTCGCTGACAAGGGCGTAGAAATTCGCATCCTCCATGCTGGGGTTCCTAGTTCAGCAGCATTACGAGAACTCAAAGGTAACTTGCCCGCCAATTTAATGATCCGCAGATGTCCCAGACTCCATGCCAAAGCCGTCGTCGTCGATAGCTGCGTGATGTATCTAGGATCAGCTAATCTCACCGGCGCAGGACTCGGTGCTAAGTCCCCGTTTAAACGCAATATTGAATGGGGGATTTGGTCCTGTGACGCATCACTGATTGATCAGGTACTCGGTGAGTTTAATGAACTTTGGGAAGGCGTTCACTGTGAAAAATGTCAACGCAAAGATGTCTGCCCGGTTCCCTTAGAAGAACCCCAGCTCTAAGAATCCGCACAAATGAGCATAACCTGCAACATGGGCCACACGCTGTTTTATGAAGCCTGTCATTTACTTAAGATTTTCACCCAGAACATACTTGCGGATCGCATAGGCTACGCCGCCTTCTTGATTAGAAGGCACAATCACATCCGCAGCATCCTTGGCAACCTGCCAGCCGCTTTCAACCGCAGCCCCTAGCCCTGCCCATTTGAGCATACTCGCATCATTGGGCGCATCACCAATACACATCACACGACTCACATCAATATCGTAAAGCGATGCAACTTTTTTAAGCGCAATACGCTTGTCCGCATCCTTGTGAATATACTGAAGCAAATGGTGATCCGTAATCGCAGCAGTCACCTGATCGCCAAACTTTTTCTCAACGGCAAGGCGTATCTTTGGAATCCGCTGGGCGGGTGCGAGCACCAAAAGCTTGGTAATCGGAACTTTCAAAAAAGCCTCTAAAGGCCCCACAAAGTCCGGCGCAAAGTTTCGACTAATCTGCGTGGGCAAACTGTCATCCACATGATCTGTATACCACTTATCCAATATCTCCAAACTAATCACACATTCTTTATCCGTCTTGCGAGCAGCCTTCACAATCTTACGTGCCAAGTCCGAAGACAAGGGTTGATGGTAAATATGTTTGTTTATTTGTGGATCAAAAATCATCGCCCCGTTGTAAGTCACCCAGTGCGTGTCAATCTTTAGTGCTTCTGCAATATGACGCATCCCGCGTGGCGGACGAGCCGTGGCAATCACGACTTTGACCCCCAGCTTCTGTGCTTTGGCAATCGTCTGCACAGTGCGCACGGTGACCTGATGGTCATCACGCAATAACGTGCCATCTAAATCGATGGCGACCATATCAAATGGCAAGTCGGTGTGCTGTTTATGAGTTTGTGCTGTCATAACCCGATCCTTGGAAGCCCCCGGAAGCGTCCTAGGGGGTACGTCCCAGAGGGTACGTTCTAGGAAATATCATCGTATCGTTTTTTCACTGTTAAGGCGATGGTTTTGCCTTAAACCTCCTATTGCTCTAACTCCGCTTGAAGCTGATGCAGTAGATCCATAGCTTGCATTGGGGTCATATTCACCACATCTGACTGGCGTAATTTCACCATCGCAGGATGTTCAATATACTCCGTAAACAGGGACATTTGCGGGTCATCACCTCTGGACTTAGGCTTTGAGACCCCCTCCATCGACGGGGCAGCATGACTCACCGCAAGCTCACCAAGAAGCTCATTAGCACGCTGGATCACTTGCGAGGGGATGCCTGCAATTTTAGCCACATGTGTGCCAAAGCTCCGGTCAGTGGCCCCTTGGACAATTCGATGCAGGAAGACAATTTGATCCTGCCATTCACGCACGGTGACTTTGAGATTCGTCACATTGTCAAAACGCTCAGCGAGATGTGTGATCTCATGGTAATGCGTTGCAAAGAGGGTTCGGCAATGACAACTCGCCAAATGTTCGGCAATCGCCCATGCAAGACTTAGGCCATCAAGGGTACTTGTCCCGCGTCCGATTTCATCAAGTATCACCAAACTTTTTGGAGTCGCATGGTGACAGATGTTTGCCGTTTCAGTCATCTCGACCATGAAGGTGGATTGGCCGGTGTGCAATTCATCTGAAGCGCCGATGCGAGTGAAGATTCGATCACACAAACCAATGGTCGCTTTTTGAGCAGGCACAAAGCTGCCGGTGTGTGCCAAGAGCGTAAGCAATGCGGTTTGACGGATGTAGGTTGATTTCCCTGCCATGTTCGGGCCGGTGATAAAGGCCAGTGTTGCTTCGCCGCCGAGGTTCACATCATTAGGCACAAATTGATCACCTAGGATTTGATCTAAGACGGGATGCCGACCATTGATGATTTCCAAAATAGGTTCATCCACAATCTCTGGCCGGACATATCGATAACGCACCGCACGGTGAGCAAAGCAAGCAAGCACATCTAGGTCTGCAACGATCTGTGCAAAAGCATGCAGATGAGGCAGCTGCATTTGAGCCTGCGCACACAGGTGATTAAACATCTCCAGCTCACGCGCATTGGCGCGTTCCTCAGCAGTGAGCGCTTTACCTTCATATTCTTTTAGCGGACTGGTGATGAAACGTTCGGCATTTTTAAGGGTCTGTTTACGGGTCCAACGTTCGGGGGCTTTGTCTTTTTGTGATGCGGTCACTTCGATATAAAAACC